>DHIM01000025.1:0-7235 GCA_002403785.1 Clostridium sp. UBA4746 | reverse complement strand
ACTAATAACAATATTTACAATTGAGGGGTGAATGTATTGGATATAATTTCAAAAATAAAAAAAATCACCAAAAGAGAAGACAGTCTAGATATCCAGGAGGCATTTAATATATATAGTCTTTTAAGAGCGAGATATGTTAGCACTCAAACCATTCAATTATTTAAGAATTTTGTTCATGACGTAGATTGGGAAATAATCCTAGAGGGATTTCAGGTGCATTTTGAAAAGCAAATAGATAATTTAGAGAAATTAGGTAAAGAATTTCGTATCATCATGCCAAACAGACCTCCGGTGGACGTCAAGTTTGCAACCCGTGTTAATGATATAACAGATGATTATGTCTATAAAAAGATATACCATGACCTCGTAGCGGAGCTGATGTCTCTTATACATTCAGTTCGTTCAACCAGTACGAATGATAATTTAAGAAATATTATCATACAAGATTTAATAGTTCATTTTGAGGATTTTGATACCCTTTATAAATTTGGTAAATTGAAAGGTTGGGAAGAGATATATCCCGTTTATAAGACTTCTATTCAGCAGTTAGAAGAACAGCTTTCCACTTCTGAAGCGTTTCATATTTGGGATCATATTACTATGAGATATGAACAAATTGAACTCATAGGTTTATTCTCAAGTTTTGCTCATGATACTGAGTTTAAGGTAATACTTCAACATGGGTTATATATTTATAACAAACAAGTTAAAAAACTTGAGCAGTTAGCTATAAAGCTTAATGTACCGCTACCTAACAGACCGGCACTACCAGTAACGTCTCCAATCGATCCTGAAACAATCACGGATAAGTTTATGTATCGAATTATTTTAAGCTGGGAATTAGCTTCATTAGATGCTCATGTCAGGGCAATCATCGAGACGATTAGGAACGACTCATTGCGTAGGTTATGGAACGGGCTCCTTAATTCAGAGTTAGAGTATTATGATAAATATCTGAAGTATGGAAAAATGAAAGGTTGGACAAGAGTAGTCCCAATTTATGGGGAGCCAGTGACATAAATTGAGATCAAATTTAAAAATCTCTATATGGAGATTTTTTCACGATCAATCGGGCTTCATTTCTATTAGTATATTAAGGTAAGAGTTGCTATTTAATATGGTGTAAGTGGATAAGTCATTACAAAGTTAATATAAAATAGGAAAAGACCATGAGGATAGCTTTATGCTAAGAGCTTCATGTTTTTTTTTGTGTTTTATAATTAAAAGTATTGGAGGGCAGAGTGTGGTATTTATATATTACTTACTAGCATTAATATCTGGATTTGCATTAACATTACAGGTTGGTATAAATGGAGAACTTCGTTCGAAAATAGGAAATCCTATACTTTCATCACTTATTAGCTTTGGTGTAGGAACTCTAGGACTTGCAATAGTACTCTTTTCTATTGTAATAAATGGTTCTAGTGTATTGCCAACAGCTAATAATATTAAAAATACGAGTTGGTGGATGTTCATAGGAGGACTGTTTGGAGCATTTTATATATTTACAACTATATTAGCTTCTCCTAAAATTGGATTTGCAAATATGTTTAGTCTTGTTTTATGTGGTCAAATAATCCTTGCTGTTATATTTGACCATTTTGGATTATTAGGAAATCCAATTCATTTGCTAACACCAATGAGAACCCTAGGGATTATTTTATTAGTTTTAGGAGCTTATATTATTCAAACTCATTAATTAGAGATTTAAATCTTAACCCATAAAATATATTTACAGAAGGTAACATTTATGAAAATAATCTGTATTTATTCTGATTCTAATCTAGTTGGACGAGTTCTTTATTACAAATATAAGTTAAAACTAAATTATTTTAGAAAATATTTACATAGATTATATTCTAATGTCTAGAAAATGGGAGTAACAATTAAAGTAAAGGTATTTATTAAAATAAAGGAGATTTTATGATAAAAAACATTTTTTATCGATCTAGAAATAGAAATTTTCCGATATATAAGATTAAAATAGTAATAATTAGCGTTATTGTAATGCTAAGTGTAATTATGTTGTTTCCTCATTTTTTTAGAAATACTTATGTAGTAACCATTGCAAATAAAACAGTAATAAGGCGTAATAATATTGATACGTATTCAATTTATACACAAGTGGAAGATGGAAATATAAGGGTATTTAAGGATGTTAATAGTTTACTAGAATTTAAAATTAATTCTGAAGATTTGTATTGGGGATTAACAATTAATAGAAAATACGAAATTAAAGCATATGGATTGCGTATCCCTTTATTATCATCTTATCAAAATATTATAAAAGTTAAAGGGGTAAAATAGAATAAAAAAATTAAACAGCTGGTTGAAGTGATGTAGTCACTTTGATCAGTTGTTTTAAGTTTTTTATAATTGCAGAATTTAATTATTTTGTGAGATTCTATAACTTTAACACACATGGTTATGATTTTAAGAATACAGACGCAATTTAGGGTGTTAAGGTGAGAGTTGCTATTTGATATGGTACCTGTTGAATAAGTAACAATAAACTCATGAGATTATTCAAATAGATAATCTTATAGGGTTTTATAAGCTTTTTTATTATGCTGATACAATATTTTAAACGATTAATTTTGATATATATGATAATATATTTGAAATAACTTCTCTAGGAGAAATAATAATCTGGAATATAATGAGCTTTATAATTTTTGAATTTGAACGTTCAAGAGATGGATTTACAGAATATATTTCAAAGCAGACTATAAAAGGGTTAGTAAAGATAAATGGATACTAACAGTCCCACATGATAAAAAGATTAAAATCAGGAAACAACATCAAAATAATGAACATTATGGTATATATGGTGGTATAATGATAATAAATATTTTTAAGACTATTTATTGAAGTATAGGATATACGGGAGGAGTTTTTAAAAATTGTCAGAGATTATATTAGAAATGGATAATATAATAAAAAAGTTTGAAAATCAGGAAGTTAGTAAGAATATATCGCTAAAGGTAGATAAAGGTGAGTTTTTAACATTACTAGGGCCAAGCGGCTGTGGGAAAACAACAACATTAAGAATAATAGCAGGTTTTGAGAAACCTACAAGTGGTAGTGTTCTACTTGAAGGGCTGCATGTCGAAAATAAGCAGCCTAATGAGAGAAATGTAAATACAGTATTTCAAAATTATGCATTATTTCCACATATGAATGTGTTTGAAAATATAGCTTATGGTCTAAAAATTAGAAAGGTTAATAAGATAGAAATAAAAAAGAGAGTTATTGGAATGCTTAGTTTAGTTCAGCTAGAAGGATATGAAAAAAGAAAAATAGATCAACTAAGCGGTGGTCAAAAACAAAGAGTTGCAATAGGTAGGGCATTAATAAATAAACCTAGAATATTACTTTTGGACGAGCCATTAGGTGCACTTGATTTAAAACTTAGAAAGCAGATGCAGATTGAGCTTAAAAAACTACAGAAAAAGCTAGGAATTACCTTCGTATATGTTACCCATGATCAAGAGGAAGCGCTTAATATGTCTGATCGAATAGCGGTTATGAATGAAGGAATTATAGAGCAGATAGGAAGTCCAGAAGATATATATGAGAGACCTAAGACAAAATTTGTAGCAAGTTTTATTGGAGAATCTAATCTAATTAAAACTAGGATAAAAAAAATTGATGAAGAAAAGATATCCGTCCAAATTGGTGAATATGAGATGAACCTTAATTATAAAAATTATGATAATACAAAAAATAAAGAAAGCTATATTTTAATCAGACCGGAAAACATAAAATACACTAGGGTAAAACCACAATTTGGACTTAAATCAATAATAAAAGAACATAGCTATATCGGATCTATTATTAAAACTGCTATGGAACTTGAAGGCGGACAGGAAATTATAGTTTGTGATTATGATAAGAAAAAGGATTTAATAGGTATAGGTAGTGAGGTTTGGATATACTTTGAACCTGAAGACGTAGTTATAGTTGAAGAAGGTTAGGTGACTAAAATGATGAAGATAAAAAATAATATTTTAAAGGGTTTGACTATAGTGCCGATATCTTTCTGGATGCTTTTCTTCGTGGCAATACCTCTATTATATATTGTGTTTATTAGTTTTATGCAAAGAGGTGATGACGGTAGTATAGTCTATATATCAACAATTTCAAATTTTACAAGAATGGCTAGGCCTCTATACGTTAAGGTGTTTTGGGACTCTATAGTAGTAGCTTTTATTACAACATTATGTACCTTGGTTTTTGGATATCCTTTTGCATATTTTGCAACTAAGATAAAGAGATATAAAATTCTAATAATGCTTTTAATAATGGCACCATTTTTAACTAATTCATTAATACGTACTTATGGTTGGATTGTAATTCTAAGCACTAATGGAATATTAAATCATGTTTTGCTTATAACTGGAATCATAAAGGAACCAATAAAGATGTTATATTCTTATGGAGCGGTAATGATTGGAATGATATATACAATGTTCCCATTTATGGTACTTCCACTTTATAATTCTATAGATAAAATGGATAAAGCTTATATTGAAGCAGCTAAAGATCTTGGAGCAAGTAAATGGAAGACTTTTAGAACCGTTACTATACCTTTAACTATGCCAGGAATAGTTGCTGGTTGTATTTTAGTATTTGTACCATCTGTAGGGTTGTTTTTCATACCAGATCTAATGGGCGGAAGCAATGTGATGCTTATTGGAAATCTAATTGAAAATCAATTTTTGGAAGCAAATGATTGGCCTTTTGGGGCAGCGCTATCAATAGTAATGATTTTTATATCCATAATTTTAATTTTGGTTTACGTAAAAATCATTGGTAAAAAGTTAGACGCGGAGGTGTTCTAATGGATTCAAAATTATCAAAGGGACTCGAAAGGACATATATATTTTGTATATTTGCGTTTTTGTATGTTCCAATAGCAATAATTATTATGTATTCTTTTAATGCAGCTAAATCAAATGTAGTTTTCAGTGGATTTACTCTTGATTGGTACACTAAGTTATTTAGTGATGATGATGTAATTACTGCACTTGTAAATAGTTTAACTATTGCAACTTTAAGTACTGCAATCTCAGCAATAATTGGAACACTGGGAGCAATCGGACTAAAAAGATACAAATTCAAAGGAAAAGGAATAATAAGTTTACTTGTTTATATTCCGATTGTAATTCCAGAGATAATTATGGGAATATCATTACTAATGTTGTTCTCAACTCTTCAAATTGATTTTGGTATACTTACATTAGTACTAGCACATACAACCTTTTGTACACCATTTGTACTTATAAATGTTAAATCAAGACTTGCAGGGTTCGATTTGTCAATTGAAGAGGCAGCAATGGATTTAGGAGCATCAAAACTTACGGTGCTCAGAACAATTACGCTCCCAATGATTTTTCCAGCAGTTGTTTCGGGTGCCATGCTTGCTTTTGCACTATCACTCGATGATATAATCATAAATATTTTCTTGAGTGGACCAGAAAGTACTACACTTCCAATTAAGATATTCTCAATGTTAAAATTTGGACTTTCACCCGAAATAAACGCATTGTGTACTATAATGCTATTAACAACGTTTGTTGTTTTAATATTATCACAAGGTATAAAACTAAAGAGAGAAAAATAGAATACATTTAGAACAAAGTTTTATACGTATTAAAGAAATTAGGGGGGATTTTTATGTTAAAAAGACGATTGAAAGCTGTAAGCATTTTACTCGCAGTTTCAGTTATAGGATTTACACTTGTAGGGTGTGGAAAATCAAGTACACCAAAGACTAATACTGAAAAAAAAGTTAATGTTTATACATGGGCAAATTATATTCCAGATAACGTTATTAAAAATTTTGAAAAAAGTACAGGAATTAAGGTGAACTATACCAACTTTTCTACAAATGAAGCGATGCTTGCAAAGTTACAAGCTTCTAAAGGTGGACAATATGATGTAATAATTTGTGCAGATTATATGGTTCAGATTATGGCGAAACAGAAAAACGTATTATTGCAGCCAATTAATAAAGCTGCTATTCCTAATTATAAAAACATAGATAAGGCATATTTAGGTCAATATTATGATAAGACCAATAAGTATTCAGTGCCTTATTCACTTGGAAGTGAAATGATAGTTTATAATCCAGATAAAGTAAAAAAAGATATTAAGGGAATAAGTGATTTATGGGATCCTTCATTGAAAGGTTCTGAAGTTTTACTAGAAGACCCAAGATCTGTTATAGGCATGGCATTAACAAAGCTTGGTTATAGTATCAATGAGACAGATCCAGCAAAACTTGCACAGGTAAAAGCAGAACTTGCAAAACTTAGAGCTAACGTTAAAGTGTTTGATGCAGATACACCAATGACTAGCTTAATTAATGGAGATACAAATATTGGGGTTATGTGGGGGTCACAGGCATCAGCAGCAATTAAGGGCAATAAAAAGTTTAAAATTGTTTACCCAAAAGAGGGAATGCAGTTTGAAGAGGATAATTTAATAATGCCTGTAAAAGCACCACATAAGCAAAATGCTGAGAAATTTATAAACTTCGTACTAGATGGCAAAGCAAGTAGCGATATTACAACTAGTATAGAATATATTAATGTTAATACAGCAGCCAAAAAATTTATGCCACGGACGGTGCTTAATAACAAAGCTATCTATATACCTAAAGATGAATTCAGCAAAGCTAAACATTTACAGGATGTTGGTAGTGCATCTAAGTTGTATGATTCAATTTGGTCAGAATTTAAACAAAAATAGGAGTTAATTACGATTGAATTATAATCTTTTTGATAACTTTAAATATTAAAGTCATCAGTTTATCTGATGACTTTAATATTTTTTACTTTTTAGAGATGAATTTTTATTTTAAATTACTTATTTTAGTCGGAAATTTAATGGCTGCGGTCTGTTTTAATTGTATTTCATAAACTTTTGCCAATATTCTTTTACATGATTTCTTCTTTTCGTTAATGATAAAAAAATTAGTATTGGTAGTAAAGTTGTAAATAACCAATAATCAAATATTCTATAAAGTATTTTCATATGATTCACCATTTCATCCTTTTATATCTTAATTAGATATCATAATAACTTTATTTTTTTTAGTATTCTATTATTATTTCTTATCAAATTTGATAAAAATTATACTATGAAAATAAAACCTTAGATTTTCATCTGAGGAATGTTTATTGTAAGACATTTTATAATAAAAAACATATATAAGCACTGAAATAATT
>DHIM01000256.1:329-2733 GCA_002403785.1 Clostridium sp. UBA4746 | reverse complement strand
GAAGAAGCATACCAGAACTATTTAGAGTGGAAAGAGTCCAAGGCTAAATTGCTTGAAGATAGAAGTGTTAGGAGAAAAAGGCGTGTTTATAGAAAGCGAATGGAAAAGAAAAAGTTGAAAGATAGTTTGAAGAAATTGGATATATAATAGATGGATATAGACAGTCTCTTGTATTGATAGGATTCCGATAAATGTTGAAAATTAATCCATGAAACTGAGGCTATCGTTAGTTGGACTCGAAACGTCCCATTTACCTTAAGCCTTTTATTTAAGAATATTATTTATAATAATTACAAGCACTAACAAAAAACAACCATAAACCTAGTGCCATTCTTAAAGCTGAACAAGTGAATCAATTCGCCATTTGCTCATGTTTGTAATAATCTAAGATGTGTATATTCTAACTGAAAACTCCCCCCACTATGATATCAATTGATAGCAAATGTGGATTGCCATTGACATTGAGCCTCTGTGCATATGGTTATATGCCATTACCCAACCCATTGTATACAATGGCTTACAACACTGATTAAAGTAGCTTATTGTTTTATTTAACAAAATATGGTAAAGTACAATTGGGATAATTTATATTTCAAGGTGACACATTGTAGTTTAAATGGTTAAATAATCTTTACATAGAACTAGGGGGATTTTATAATGACCAAAACAAGAAAGATAGTAATTTCAATATTAGCAGTAGGAGTATCAGCAATTATAATTAATACAAATCATCAGTATTCTCAGAAAATAAAACAAGGTGATTCATTTGTAGCTAGTGGTAAATATGATGAAGCTAGTACAGCATATGCACAAGCATTAAAATTAAAGGCTAATAACGAAGTAGAAACGAAATTGAATAAAACATTAATTCTAAAAAGCTCGACAGATGATTTTAAGGATGGTATGAGTGATTTTAATGCTAAAGATTATAATCTTGCTTTAACATCTTTTAAATCTGTAATAAGAGAAGATAGTGAGAATTATAGAACAGCAGTCGATAAAATTAAACAATGTATAAAACTAGAAGATGACTCTCAAATTAAACTGGCTAAAGAATATGCTTCTAGTAAAGAGTACAAAACTGCAATTCAATGCGTGAATACTGCATTGAGTATAGATGCAAGCAATCAGCAATTGATTGATTTAAAGAATAAGTATACTAATGAGAAGGCTGATGCAGAAGCGAATGCTGTTGCAGAAGCGAATGCCAAGGCAAAAGCAGATGACATTGCAAAGGCGAAAGCAGATGCAGTTGTTAAAGCAAATGCAGATGCTAAAGCAAGAACAAAAGGTGTTAAGATTGGAATGACAACGGATGAATGTATTAATTCTATCTGGGGCAAACCCAACAGTATTCACAGAACTACGACAGCAAATGGAACGAGTGAGCAATGGGTTTATGGCAATACAAGTTATTTATATTTTGATAATGGAATATTAACAAACATACAGAATTAAATGATTACTAATAGATAAGAGACTACCTTGATTGGTAGTCTCAATTTATTCTTTATTATCCAATTTTTTTAAAATATCATCTAACTTTCTATCTACTTCTCTACTCTTAACAAAGAAATCCTTAAATCTTTTTATCGCTTTGCATATCACTACTATAATTACAACCAATAGTGCAAAATTAAGAACTGTAAACAAAATTGTCATATTAAGAACACCCTTTCTTTATCATAAATTATAACATATTATTTATTTTTATGGTATATTAAGTATATAATACCATAGAGGAGGAAATATTAACATGAAAAAGTTATGCATTGGGATTTTAGCTTTAGCGTTAACGAGTAATTTAATTGGTGGTGCAGATGTCTTTGCACAAACTACTCCACAAACTTATACAAGTGTATCGAAAGAATATAATCTTAAAAGTTCTGCTATTCCTAAAGGAGTAACACCTATAGTTGTAAACTCACCACAAGAATTACAACTTAAACTTCAAAAAGTAAAAAATAATATTGATAATACTAACAAAGCACCAAATACTGTTATAAATGAAAAAAAACCAACTATAGGTTTAAATTCATTGATGGTGACGGCTTCCAGTTCTTCACTCACATCTAAATATATATCGTCCTCTTTAAATTTAGGAAATTACATAAGTTACTTCACAGTTTGGGGTACTGTTACGGTAGAAGGTTATAGCACATATCGTTCTATAGTTAGTGTTGGTGGATATAATTGTGGGTTAACAGGCTATACATATGGTTTCTCTTTGTTCGCACCTAGTACAAGCTATAGAGTATACAATGGCAGTAAATCTGTAAATATAATTGGCTCTGCAACACTAGATTATTATATCCTTGTTAGTGGTCTTGGCAAGATATATTCAAGACCAATTACTCATACAACTACTTATAATTTATATTAATTACTAACAGATAAGAGGCTA
>DHIM01000256.1:0-136 GCA_002403785.1 Clostridium sp. UBA4746 | reverse complement strand
ACTAACAGATAAGAGGCTACCTTAATTGGTAGTTTTTTGTTTTTTTGAGATTAATCTACTTTATCACTATTATTAAAGCCTCTAAGACTGTTTCTAAGAACCTACAATATAAGATTAATGCTAGAGTATAGGTGGA
>DHIM01000038.1:5990-6624 GCA_002403785.1 Clostridium sp. UBA4746 | reverse complement strand
ATGGATAGTTACTCTTTTGCTTAATAATAAACCACTTGCTCTTTTAACTCTACTATAGAAATTCTTATTTGTACTTAAATCAACTTCTAAGAGTTTTGCAAAGTCTTTAATACTTATTATATAATCTTTAAATTCTTCATCTAAAGAATTAACCATTGAAGCGATTTCCCATATTAGTTTTAATTCTCTTATACTCAATTTATAACTTGCATTAATAAGTTTATTATCTTTACAAATCCAAGAATTTTCATTTAAACTTTGTTGAGTTTCCAAAATATCACCTCTATAGTTATATAATACTTTCTAACTACAAAGTTGTCAATGTAGTTATATCCCCCCCCTTGCAGTCTTTCTATTTTGCACCCTATGAAGTGATTTTTTTATCTAAAGAAAAAACCGGTGCAGGTGACATATTTATATGTCAACTTTCAACGGTTTTTATAACTTTCTTTAACTATTTCATATTTGCTCCCTTATATGTTTAAGTTTATTTGATATAAATTATAACATATAAGTATTAATTGTCAAATAATGTGTTATTATAGTGCATTTTATATTCACAATGCTATCCAATATTTTTATTCAAAATTTTATTACCACCTTAAATCAAAATTAAAAAATAAGTTTACAAAAT
>DHIM01000038.1:540-5879 GCA_002403785.1 Clostridium sp. UBA4746 | reverse complement strand
GAATATTTATTAGAAGAAAGTTAATATTAAGTTTAAGGATTTTAAGTTCAATATGCTATTAACCTTAATAGAAAGGGAGCGATCTTATGACAAATACTACTTTTAGTGGTCTTGAAATGTTGAAAATTGCCATATTAATGGAAGAGGAAGGGTACAATTTTTACATGAATGGAGCTAATTATACAACAGGAAAAACCAAGGAATTTTTATTGGTTGCTGCTGGTCAAGAATTCATTCATAAAGAGAGGTTTTCAAAACTTTTCTCTGAATTAAAGACCGATAAGGAAAGCGATTCTGAATATCTCTTTGATATAGAAGTAACTAAATACTTGAAAAATTTAATAGAAAATCAAGTTTTTAATAAAGAAGATCAACCAAAGGATACATTTAAAGATTTAAAGAGTGCACTTACTTATTCAATTAAAACTGAATTACTTACAATAAAAATTTATACTCAAATGTACGAGAAGATATCTCAAAATGATATTACAGGAATATTGTCCACTATAATTGAAGAGGAAAAGGCACATGCAGCATATTTCTCAAAATTACTTAAAGAAATAATATCTTAGTTAAAGACATATACTACTTAAAATTTTATTGAACATAAAAAAGCAAATCTAAACAATTATCTATAGAGTAAACACTTTGAAAAAAAGTGTCTACTCTATAGATATTATACCTAATTTTATAATAGTATAATTATTTATATTCGTCTTGTATTATCTTTATTTGATTTAAGTGATTCAGTATATTTAAGTAAAAGTCAGATTTATTTTGAACACTTGAAATTAATACTTCCAGTTGGCTATTTTCGTTTGTCGATTTTTCTACAATGTTTTTTAAATTAGATGTTATATCTTGAACTTTAGATAAATTTTGTTCCTGAGAAGATTGAACCTCTTTTACAGTTTCAAACACTTTGCCTTCTGCTATTGCAATATTTTCAACTAATGCTCCTGTCTCTATTGCCATAACCGCTGTATTTTCTACAAGCTTTTTTCCTTCGTCTGATTTTTCACTTAATGCTGCGATAGTATCTGTCATATTTTTTAATGCCAACATAATATCTTTTGAATTTACTTGTGTTTCAATGGAAAGTTTTTTTATTTCAGTTGCTACTACAGAAAATCCTCTTCCTGCCTCTCCTGCTCTTGCTGCTTCAATAGAAGCATTTAGAGAAAGTAGATTTGTCTGACTAGCGATATTATTGATTACACCTGCAAAGTTAGATAAATTTTTGTACTGAGACTCAAGGTCCAAAAATACTTCACAAAATTGCTGGAATACTTGTGACACATTACCCATTTGAGTTGCAATGTCACCTAGACTATTTTCAGCATTAGATACTTCCCTTGAAGATTGTTCTAAGCTATTAAAAACCATGTCGACATATTCCTTCGTTTTTTTGCTGTTTTTAGATAAATAATACAAATGTTCTTGAACTTCACTTATCTGTTTTGTAGTATATTCTGATCCGTCAAGAAGTTCATTAAGTCCCAGTGTAATAGCACTTTCTTCTTTCAGCAAAGTATTAACTTCTTTAGATACTTGCGTATCTAATAAAAATATTTCTTTTATAAATTTAAAACTATTACTTACGGATTCATTTATGATACCGTGATTTCCTAGCTCTTCCTTTATATTAGGTTTATGTTCAGATAAAAAAAACATAGCTCCCTCTCCTTTTTATGTTAATTAACTGCTAATATAACCATAGTTTGATTTACATGATGTTTGTGGAATTGCTCACCATAACTTACAAATCCTGTAGTATTAGTACAAATAGAAAGTAATTCTTTATCAATTTTATTCCAAAGTCCATCTTTATGAAATTTAGAACTCCTTAAGATACAGTTAACTACATATGTGAACTGAGGTTTAAATGTTATGTAGCCTAAAGTTTCTTTGATTTTTTTGATAGGATCAACTGGAGTAAGTATATGCACAAAGGTATTTGGCAAAACTTGACAATAAAAAGTAATAGATTTGTCACAATTTACTTTCATTGGAGATGAAATGAGAATATCATCCTTATATATTTTACCTAATGGGTTGTTTCCAAAATAATTGGGTAATTCTTTTTCACTGACTCCTAATACTCTAGCATACTCTGAACTCGCAGGACAATTATTGAAAGTCCTCACAGTTCTATTTATAAGATCTGCATCAGTAACTAGAAGCTTCTTACCACTTGGGACATAGATATTCTCTTTAATTATTTCTGTCTTGTTTTTCATATCAAAAAATAGTGCTACGCTATTAACCCTTTTATTCCCAATAAAAATCAATGTTTCTTTAAACAGACAACTATCTCCTGCACTTCCTCCAATAATTTTAAAAGTATCATCCATAAAATAAAGTGTTGTTACAATGCTTTCTTCAACTCCTGATAATCCGTCGCACAACAAAAGTAAAAATGCATTTTTGTTATCTTTTATTTTTTCATATGCCGATTTTAGTGATTCGATACTTTTAATAGGAGGACATAATATCTCTACGACACTTCCCTGATTAAGGTCATACTCAAAGCCTGTCACTACACCATCTTTATAACCTTTAGATGTATGCTCTCCTGCAGTTGAGCATAATACAACATTATCTTTAATATTTTTTGATAATTCCATAATCTTATCAACCGGTGCGTGGAGAACATACCCCTTTTCTTTACTTAAATTTATATACTCAAGTGCATCTTTCACTGATTCAAAATATATACTTTTCATCCCAACATCCCTCCCTTTAGCAAAGTTTTTACAAATGATTTTAAATCAAAAAAATACGCTATAATAATTCAATATACTAACGTTTACGCATGTAACAATATGTAAATAATACTTTTATATTGAAACTTGTACTTTAATTAATATTTATGCCTATTAATTAGTTTATTCCATTAACTTTTAGTTATTACTACATTATCTAAGGTCATACACTTAATTAAAATGCTTCAATCGTATCACGCCCAAAATAATTATTGTACTCTCAACCGCAAAAATAACTTGTATACTTATTAATTCAATATAGATTTACAGTAAATACTCCTTCCCCTTTTATCTGTTACAATATCTATTATAATTAATAAAATATTTAAAATCCCTAAAAAAACATTTGTATATTACATAAAACTGTCAATCTCTGAGTGTTATGTTGAAAGTGTTACTTTTATTAATTCTACTATTCTTAACCATCATTGCCATCTAGCCCATTGTACGAAAAAAAGTGACCTCACAAGTCACTTTTTCCTAAACCACATCAACTATACTAGTAGCAGCACTAACTATTTCTTTGCCAATTCTATTAATGTACATCCCTCTATCGCTAGCATTCCGTTCGCTTTGCAAAATTTAAGTATTTCAGAACTTTCTGCTCCTGGTTGAATAAGTACTTTATCTATTTTCAACTCATGGGCTTCCTGAATGACTTTAATACCTTTATATGGATTAATGCATAAATTTAAAACTTCTACCTTGTATGGTATATCTCTTAGACTGTTATAAACTCCTTCATTCTTAATCGAAGGATTTACACCTACTACGTTAAATCCATCTCTTTTCAAGGAATTTAATATCTTATAAGCATATTTTAAAGGATTTAATACATCCCCAACCACAATCCAGTTTTTATAATTTAAAAACTCATTAGCGTTCAATATTATCATCTCCTAGCAAAATTAGTATCTCTCTATTATATAAATTTATTAAAATATTTGTTACTACATAACCATCATAATTAACGATTTTTTATGAATTTTTTAATAGAAAATAATTTTTTAAATGGAAGGAATTAAAATGTTAAATGAAAAACTAATTGATGTTATTTCCCATGAAGGAGTAGTATCTAGCGTTACTTGTAATAACAACAACGCCCATGTAGTACTTGGAACTCATATGTTAATGCCACTGAGGATGGTAGATTATTACTGCCTGCTTTTAATAATTTGTTTGCGCGCCTTATGAACAGATCCAAATAACATAATGGATGTATACAATACAATTATTAATACTAACCATTTAACAATACCCAGTGGGAGTGATTTAATAATATACCCAGCAATTAATACACCAACACTTCCACACAACATAATAGCTATAGATGCTTTTCTATCATATGCTTCTTTTTTTACAAATTCAACAGATCCCGCGGGCATAAGAAAAGCACAGGAACACATCATTATTGGAAAAGCAGCAAGTGGATTCATTCCAAGTGCATAAATTAATGCCATACATGGAGCATAAAGACCAACACCAAGCTGCATTAAAGCTCCAAGAATAAAATTACACCCAATGGCTATTATAAGCTTAATTCCTGTAAGCCCTTCAGCGGTTCCACCAACTGGCATAAGATTTAACAGACCTGAAAGCATAATAATAGCAACTGCAATTAGTGCTAACCCCATCCCAATTCTTACTTTTTTTATGTCAAATTTTGCAACAATATCCGCTCCTATTATTGCACCTATAACTGCAGCCATAACCATTAAAATCAATGTTACTTTATCAACTTTTATCACAGTTAAAAAAATAATTGCTTCCACCGCTGTAGGAATTGTGCAAGATACATTTAAAGTACCAGGAAGAGTTCTATCATCGGTCAACTTGAAGAACCTAACCATAGATGTTATGATAGCAAAACTTCCTACTCCTAAAGTATCAAAAAAATTAGCTATAAATCCTATTACACCAAGAGCAATAATATTTTTATTACTAATTTTTTTTATTTTTGTTGCTTTAAAAATGTCTTTCAAATAAAAGAAAGCAAAATATGCTACTAACAGCATAAGTAACCCTAATAGTATCTTAACCATAAAACATCTCCATTCTTGCAATTATAGCAATATATTTTTAAAAAAATATATTATTAACAATTTTAATCTTTTGTATTTTTGTTATTTATGATTTAAAATCTATAATATGTAAAATTATAAAAACTTAATATGATATATATTTAGATTAATATATTTTTTTATATTGTAATGTTAAAATCAATGAAATAAATGTGGAATTGCAAAATCAATATAATAAACCATTAAGAAATATTGACTTATTAAAAATACAAAATAAGCTAAATATTGTCGTTTTTGTTGATTTTCATTAACTTCCTTTATGTGCTTAATTTCCTGTTTTTTATAGTTCGTGAAATTTCCAATTTCCTCATTTATATATTTATCATTTTTGCATTCAAATATTACCCCACCTATGCAAAAACTTATAATAATAGAATAGATTAAAACTAACAATAAAAGCCTCCTAACCATATTTTGTAAAAAGTAAACTTTCTCGTAAAAGGTGCTCAAATAATAGCCTATTTAACAGATTAATACAATGTTGAGCCTTACA
>DHIM01000038.1:0-329 GCA_002403785.1 Clostridium sp. UBA4746 | reverse complement strand
CATACAATGTTGAGCCTTACAAAAAAACATCAAGAAGCCTTAACATTAATTAAAGAGTATTTAATTTAAAATAAGTGTTTCATAAAAAAATAAAACTATACCTAAGCTTTACTTAAATATAGTTTTGATATATATTTTTAAATAGGCATAATAAAAACAATTATATATAATATTAATATTTAGAATCCATTGTACCACAAAATAAAATTCCTCGTCAATTTTTTTCTAATAAAGATTCTGTATTTGCTATGCATTTTATTAAAATATTTCATCTAAATCAGTTATAATTTTATCTGCTAATCCAAGTGAAATGATTTCATCAGACATTA
>DHIM01000323.1:1040-4160 GCA_002403785.1 Clostridium sp. UBA4746 | reverse complement strand
GCAAATTATCTAACTCTACTTTTCTAGATTTTAAATAATATTTAAAAGACAATTTAAAAGACATAATTAATATTATATTGAATGGGGTTTGCTAACTTTATATCAAGTAATATCAATTCTCTACAGCCCTGATATATAATATTTTTAATTTTATAACAAATAGCTCTACGTAAGATATACCTTTACGTAGAGCTAAAAAGATTATAAAATCTATTCATACAATTCTTAATCGTGTGATTTAGAATTATGCTGATGATACCCCTAATTAGTCAGTCATAACATCTAAATGACAATAATACCTTTAACAAGCTTTTACCGACGTCCTCACTAGAATCATCAGATTTTATTTTTATATACCATAAAAGTATTAGTTACTTTACATACTTCTTAACCTTAGCTTCTAAAACCTTTTTAGGTGCGAAACCTACAATTTTATCTTCTACTATTTCTTTCTTAAATATCATAATGGTAGGGATGCTAGAAATACTATATTTTGATGATAACTGAGGATTTTTATCTACATCTACCTTTACGAATTTTATTTTACCTCCATATTGCTTATCAAGTTCTTCCATAACAGGTCCTACCATTTTACAAGGTCCACACCAGGGTGCCCAAAAATCCACAACTACTGCCGTATCAGAACTATATACTTCATTTTGAAAACTTTTATCTGTTATTTCTTTTATCATTTTAATTTCTCCTTTCCTTCTATATAAATAGATTTACATTTGACTCTTCAGCTTCACCTAGGTAATAACCAACTCCACCAATTTTTACTCCGTCAATAAGTTCCTCTTTTGTAATCCCCATAACATCCATGGACATTGAGCAAGCAACCACTTCTACTCCACTATCTATTGCTGATTTAATTAGGTCTTCAAGAGAACTTATATTTTTATTTTTCATTACTGAGCGGATCATTTTAGCTCCAATTCCCATCATGTTCATTTGGGAGAGTTTAAGCTTTTTACTTCCTCTTGGCATCATAAATCCAAACATTGAATCTATCAAACCTTTTTTCACAGTTACTTTTTCAGGTTTGCGTATGATATTAAGACCCCAGAAGGTACATAATATAGTAACCTTACTTCCCATAGCAACTGCACCATTTGCAATAATAAAGGCCGCGATTGCTTTATCTAAATCACCACTAAAAACTACCATTGTCTTATTGTTTTTTTCCACTGTATTAGATAGACATGAAGTATCTATTTCAGTGAAATTATTCGTACCTTTTTTTATAAATGCATAACTCATACCTTTTTCTTTTCTTAAATCCATTAATTCATTCTTTGTTTTATTACACCAAGCTCTAATGTCCTCATAAAAGCCAGGGTCAGAAGCTATTACTTTTAATATTTGCCCTTCATTTAATTCGTCAATATTAGCTTTAACCTTAATTAGTGGTCCAGGACAACACATACCACAAGCATCTAGGATTTTATCAAAGTTAATAATACCTTTATCTGCAGGTCCCTTTACAACTTGAGTATTTTGATCTAATCTCTGAGCTTTTGCCTTATCACTAAATTCGGGTTTATTTGGCTTAAAATTTAAAATTGAAGCTGATTTATATCCTCCAGTTAAGTTTTTAACTTTGTATCCTTTTGGAGCGAGCATTCTAGAAGCTATATATCCTTTAAGACCTATTGAACAATATTCAAGAATTTCTTTATCAGCATCCAGTTCACCTATTCTTTCTCTTAAGCTATCTATAGGAATATTTATAGCATTTTTAAGATGTCCATTGCTGAATTCCATTTCAGTACGTAGATCTAAAAGTGTAGCATTTTCTTTATCATAAGCCATAAATTGATCTGGTGTTAATATGTCCATTCTTCCTGCTAGCACATTTTCGGCAACATATCCTGCCATATTTACTGGATCCTTAGCTGATGAGAAAGGTGGTGCATATGAAAGCTCAAGTTCTGTTAAATCAGTAACTGTTCCTCCAAACCTAATAGCTGTTGCTATTACATCAATTCTCTTATCAACTCCATCATACCCCACACCTTGAGCTCCAAGGATTTTACCGTCTTCATTAAAAATTAGTTTTAAGGTCATTGAAAGAGCGGCAGGGTAATAGGAAGCATGAGACACAGGATGAATAAATATAACCTTGTAAGGAATATTTAGTCTTGTTAAAGTTCTTTCATTATTACCAGTACTTCCAGCTGTTAAGTCAAAAACCTTAATGATTGAAGTTCCTTGAGTTCCCTTATAAGTAGTGGTAAGACCTGCTATATTATCTGCTGCGATCCTACCTTGCTTATTTGCAGGGCCAGCAAGTGGTATTGCAGTTTTTGTTTTATTTACAAAATCTACAACTTCGATAGCATCACCAACTGCAAATATGCCAGAAATACATGTTTCCAATTTTTCATTTACTAATATATGCCCTTTAGGTCCGAATTCTATTCCACTATTTTTCAGGAATCCAGTGTCAGGAATCACTCCTATTGCCAATATAACCATATCAGTACTTAATTTTGCACCACTATTTAAAGTTATTTCAACACTATTTTCAAGATCTCTAAAAGCTTTCACACCATCATTTAAAATTATTCCAACACCATTATCTTGAATTTCCTTTTCAATACTTAAAACAATATCTGTATCAAACGGAGCCATTAAGTGTGGAGCTGCTTCTACTAAAGTAACCTCAAGGCCTCTTTCTTTTAAGTTTTCAGCCATTTCCACACCAACAAAACCTCCGCCAATAATTACAGCACTATTAATGCCTTTTTTATCCACATATGTTTTTATATTATCAGTATCTGGTATATTTCTTAAAGTGAATATTCTTTTACTGTTAATACCTTCTATATTAGGTCTAATTGCTTTTGCACCTGGTGATAAAACTATATAATCATAGCTTTCTTCATAAGTGCCTTTAGCCTTACTATTAACTGTTACTGTCTTTTTGGTCGTGTCAATGGAAACTACTTCGCTGTTATTTCTTACATCTATATTAAATCTCGTCTTGATACTCTCAGGTGTTTGTACTACAAGCTTTTCTCTTTCCTTTATAACTTCTCCGATATAATAAGGTAACCCACAATTTGCAAAAGAAATGTATTCATCTCTTTCAAACATAATTATTTCTGCATTTTCATC
>DHIM01000323.1:0-859 GCA_002403785.1 Clostridium sp. UBA4746 | reverse complement strand
ATAATTATTTCTGCATTTTCATCAAGTCTTCGTATTCTTACTGCTGCTGTAGCTCCGCCAGCTACACCACCTACAACTAATATTTTTTTCATAATAAATATTCCCCCTCGTATTCTTATAATTATTTATTAACTCGATATTAAAATTGAATTTATTAATTTTATTATTCTTTCATCTGTAATTTTATAGTTAACTTCAAGGCCCTTTCGATTGCCCTCTATTACACCAGCATATCTTAACTTCTGTAGATGTTGAGAAACAGTAGATTGAGGAATCTTTAGACAAGTCTGCATGTGACTAACATTGCATTGACCTTGATCTAATATACCTTTTACTATACACAATCTAATAGGATGTGCTAATACTTTTAAAATCTCCGTAATTTCACTATATTTCATATAATCTGTATTCATAGATTTTCCTCTCTCCTGGATTTTTATCTGAGCATTCTTTATTTAAAATGTATATCCAGGAACATATGACACTTCTTAGATGATAAATATTTTTAAACCCATTGTTTGCCAAAGTATCCACGTCACTCGGGCTTCTTCCACCAGATGCGCAATAAAAAAGTACTTGATTATCTTTATATTCATCAAGTTTCATAGGTAGAACCTGAACTGGAACAAGCCTTGCCCGTGAAATGTGAATATTAGCGTATGCCTCCTTGAGAAATACAATATATATTATTATATCTTAATATTACGATATAATAATATAATAACACATATAAAACAAAAAGCAATGAAAATATCAAATTTAACTAAATATTTATTCTTAACAACTTAGCAAAAAAGCTGCACCGAAATTTAAACTGGTACATATAGAATAGGTATTTGGAAAAAATCTACTCTAGATG
>DHIM01000139.1:8804-14576 GCA_002403785.1 Clostridium sp. UBA4746 | reverse complement strand
ATGTTATTTTTTGTTTCCAATGTCATTAAAATTAACATAACAAATTAGGAAATTCCTTAATAATAATGATACTGCATCATATACTTTAAAAGCATGAACTTTTAGGAGGTATATATGAAAATTTTAATAACCGGTTCAAAAGGTAATGTTGGAACTTATCTTTGCAGCGTATTATCAAAGTCACATACTATATATGGGCTAGATAAAACTGAACTTAACATAACTGATAAAATAGCTACTGAGAAAACTTTGAATCTATTAAAACCTGATGCCGTAATTCATACTGCAGCCATAACAAATAAATATATTTGTGAGTATAATGAGGCTTTAGCCTATGACATAAACACCGTAGGAACATTAAACATTGCTCATTGTTGCAATTCACTTGATATACCCCTAATATATTTATCTAGCACAGATGTATACGGCGATACTTATTCATCACCCTACAATGAAGTTGATGAATGTAGTCCAATAAACGCCTATAGCAAGAGTAAATTAGGTGGTGAAGAATTAATTCAAACAATCTGTGAAAAATATTTTATTATTCGTAGCTCAACTATATTTGGGGGTAATGATTGTTTTGTTAAAAAACTCATAAATGGTAAACATACAGCAATTTATCTATTTTCAAATCCCACCATTTCCATAACTTATATTGAAGATTTAACTGAGGTCCTTCAAAAACTCTTAACCACTGATAAATACGGAGTGTATAATTATACAAATGAAGGTTGTTTATCAAAATCAAAGCTTATAGACAGTATAATTAAATTCAGCGATCTTAATATTCCATTAATTTTAAGTTCAGACAAACTTTTATCCAATCTCATTAAAGAACCTAAGTATACCTGCGTAAATAATTCTCATATAAAAGAATCACTAGGTATAGATATTGCTCCTTGGAATGATAGACTAAAAGATTATATTAATAAATGTATTAAAGTTTGAGTTTCTTTATGTAAAACAACAAAAGTATATATTGCTACAGATGCGTTCACATCGCCAAGTAATTCTAAAATTTATTTGATTTCAACTGCTAAAAAACATAAACTCGCTTCGCTCAAACATATGTTTTTCTTTTGCATCTGCAAATCAAATAAATTAAGAATTGCTAAGGCTTGTTCAAACGCATTTAGAGCAATATATACTTTTCTTAACATAATTAAAGAAAAACATTTTATTAGTTCTGCATTTACAATTTTAAAAAATAGGAAGGTAAATTCATTATTCTAGTAAAACCTAGCTTAAGGGAAGCTAAATGATATGCTCCCCTTAAAAATGCCATATTATCAATATATACTTTTAAACATAGCCTAATTATTAACTAAATTTTTCATACTCAAATCTAAAACCTTATAAGAGTGAGTTAATGCTCCTACAGATATATAGTCAACCCCACAGCTTGCTACTTTCAATATATTATCTAATGTTACATCTCCTGATGCCTCAACTAAAGCTTTTTTATTAATTATCTCTACGGCTTTTTTCATATCTAAGATACTCATATTATCAAGCATTATAATATCTGCCTTAACTTCTAAAGCTTCATTAACTTGCTTTAAAGATTCTGTTTCAACTTCAATTTTTTTAACAAAGGAAACATTATTACGTATAATATTAACTGCCTCCTTTATTCCTCCAGCAGCACTTATATGATTTTCTTTTATTAACACACCATCTGAAAGGTTATCTCTATGATTACAACCTCCACCAATTTTTACAGCATATTTTTCAAATATTCTCATGTTAGGTGTAGTTTTTCTTGTATCTAATACTTTAACTCCACTGCCAACTAACTTATCTACATAAGTTTTAGTTAATGTAGCACTCCCACTCATTCTTTGAAGATAATTCAATGCAGTTCTTTCCCCAGTTAATATATGTTTTGTTTTCCCTTTTATTTTTGCAATACACTCTCCAATTGTAACCACATCCCCATCACGTTTTAAAAACTCTACATTTACCCCTCCGAGTATTTTAAAAACCCTTTCAAATACTAGAAGCCCTGCAATTATTCCATTTTCTTTAGCTATTAAGTCAACGCTACAGTTACAATCGTCTCCTATAATAAATTCCGTTGTAATATCGTTTTGAGGTACATCTTCCTTTATAGCATTTATAATCAGATTATCAATAATTAACCAATTCATTCCTTATTTCCTCTCCCATTCTCTTAAATTTGTCAATAATTACAGTTTTATTAATCTCACTATAATTTCTAAGAGTCTTAATATCCTTAATGTTTTCATAGTTTAAATCTGAAATATCACCAATAGACTTATTTATAAACTCAGAAGCTCTTCTAGAAAAAACCAAGGCTTCTAGTAGTGAGTTACTTGCTAACCTGTTTGCTCCATGGACACCTGTACAACTCACCTCACCACAAGCAAATAGATGCTCCATGGATGTTCTAGAAAATAGGTCAACAGCGACTCCTCCCATATGATAATGTTGTACTGGGGTTACTGGTATTTTATCTTTGGTAATATCTATACCACTCTCCAAGCATTTTTTATATATACCTGGGAACCTATTTATTATATAATCCTTACCTTTAAATGAAATATCTAAAAATACATAAGGTTTGCTACTCTTTTCTTCTTCGTCATAAACTGCCCTTGCCACTACATCTCTTGGTAAAAGCTCATCAACAAATCTTTTGCCCTGTTCATTTAGAAGCTTGGCACCTTCTCCTCTTAACGATTCCGATATAAGGAATTTTTCACAATTAACATTATCGTCGTATAAAGCAGTTGGGTGAAATTGCACATAGTCTAAATTTGAAGTTTTAATATTATGCCTTATCGCAATAGCTATTCCATCCCCTGTTAAACCTCTCTTATTAGTTGAATTTTTAAATAGACCTCCAATACCACCAGTTGCTAAAATTGTTTCCTTGGAATATATATTTATTCTTTCCTCATTCTTCGTGACTATTCCACCACAACAGGTACCGTTTTCAGTAATAATATCAAGCAATGTAGTGTTTTCAAATATTTTTATATTTTTTTTGGTTTTAACTACTTTTAATAAAGCTAGAAAAAGCTCTTTTCCAGTTTCGTCCTTATTATGAACAATTCTATTTATGCTATGTGCACCTTCCTTTGTATACTGGAATTCTCCATTTTCTAAGTCAAAGTTAACTCCATATTCTTTTACTTTATTTATATTTTCTATTGACTCATATACTAGAGTTTTTACTGCCTCTTTAGAATTTTTATATCTTCCTGCTTTCAATGTATCTTGTATAAATAGGTCATAGTCCCCTTTATCTCTAGCTACTGATATCCCACCTTGTGCTAAGGATGTATTACATTCATCTACAGAATTCTTAGTTATTAAAAGTACGTTTAAGCTTTCGTTTAAATTTAATGCGGCATACAAACCTGCTGCCCCTGTTCCAACTATCAACACATCTACATTAATGTCCATAATATCACCTCGCCATTTCATGCATAGCACATAGACACTTGTGCGCTGCTTGTCTAATTTTTTCATCTACGGTTACTTCATGTTGTTTATAAAGAAGACTATCATAAACATTCTGAAGAGTATTTCTTTTCATACTACAACAGGTCATAGGTGTCTTTGGTGTTATAAATTGCTTATTTGGATTTTTATTTTTTAAGCTATAAAGTATACCTTCTTCTGTTACAATCATATACTTTTCACCGGGGTCCTTCGTAGCAAAGTCAATTATCTCTCCAGTGCTTCCTATAAAGTCAGCTAATTTTCTAACTTCTCTATTGCATTCAGGATGAACTAAAACTTTTATATGTTCATCTGCATTCTTAACTTCCATAATTTCATCTACATTAACAAATTCATGAACACGGCAAAACCCATTCCATAAAATCATGTTCTTTACGTGAGCTTTTTCATTTATATATTCACCTAAATTTTTATCTGGTATAAATATTATCTCATCACTATTTAAGTTATTAATTATTTTCAATGCATTCGAGGAAGTACAGCATACATCACTTTCGGCTTTAACTTCCGCTGTTGAATTCATATAACATATAACTTTTGCTTTTGGATGTTCTTTTTTAAGTTCCCTAACATCTTCTCCATTAATCATTTCTGCCATAGTACATCCAGCCTCTATATTTGGTAGTAACACTGTTTTTCCTGGTGATAGTATTTTTGCACTCTCAGCCATAAACTTTACCCCACAAAATACTATGGTTTGCTCGCAACATTCTTTGGCTATTTTACTAAGATAATAAGAATCTCCAACGAAATCAGCTATCTCTTGAATATCATCATTTTGGTAATAATGTGCTAAGATTATAGCATTTTTTTCTACCTTCAATTTCTGAATCTTTTCTTTTAAGTTCTGCATTTACTTATACACCCCTTTTTGTATATGTATATACCAATGTATATACACTAGTGATCCATATCATAGTACCATTTGTGTAGTAAGAAATCAATATATTCAAAAAATAAAAAAACATGCCTATGATATTAATAATCATGTGACATGCTCTTTGTTTATTATTATTCCACGGTTATTTCATGCATTTTCTCAGCTTTCGACATATATAATACTCCATCTAAATGATCTATCTCATGACAGAAGGCTCTTGCTAGCAACCCTGATGCATTATATATTACTGGCTTCCCTTTAGTATTAATTCCTTCAACTGTAACATCTGTAGGTCTATAAACTTCACCTTCATATCCCACGTAGCTTAAACACCCCTCATAATCCTTTTCTCTCCCTGACTGAGCTGTTACTTTAGGATTTATAATTATTATTGGATTTTCTTCTTCCTCTCCTAAATCAATTAAGATAACTCTTTTTAAAATACCTATTTGTGGAGCAGCAAGACCTATTCCATTGCCCTCATAAAGTGTGTCCATCATATCGTCAACCAAGTTCAGTATTTTTTTATTTACTTTTTCAACCTTTTCGCACACTGTATTAAGACGTTTGTCCCCATATTGCAAAATTTTTCTAACCGCCATATTCATTCTCCTCTTTTTATGGTAATTGCCTTCCTAGCAATAATTTTTATTTCTATATTCTATTCTTAATTATAGCATACAGATACTTAAGTTATCATAAAAAAAATAAGGTGTTTAAAATACACCTTATTTTGCTCTTACTTATGTGCTAAGTCTTTTTGCATCTGCGATTTCTTGAGCCTTCTCCATCATACTTTTAACCTTCATTAGTCTAGTTAAAGCTCCACGCTCATTTTCACTAAGCTTCATTTTTATATACTTTATAGTGTCTTTAAGTTGCGGTATTGTCATATATTCAAGGGCATTAACTGTTCTTCTAGTTTTCTCAATCTCATCTGCCATCAATTGGCAAGATTTTTCTACTTGCGCAAGTTCTAAAAGCTTTGGGAGAATTAGATATAGCTTCTCTATTGCTCCATCAAGATCTGCCGAAGTACTTGCAAATCCATATGGATATATACTACCAGGATTATCTTCTAATTTTCTCTTAAACTTCATTACAGGAACATTAACACTCATAAGATTTTTTGTCTCAACTTCTACAGATATTTTTTCTTTTGGATACGCAACTGCTTCCTCTAGAAATTCTGATGACATTACAGCACTTGCCATAACAAAATCCTTAAAAGAGTTTTGTAATTCTTCTTCAACACTTTTTCTAAGTTCATTGTTATGTTTTATAAGATCAATGAATCTTCTCATAAGTTCATCTTGCTTATCCTTTAATAATTTATGTCCACGAGTTGCTGTACCCAATTTTTTTTTAAGTTTAGTAAGCTCCATTCTAGTTGGGTT
>DHIM01000139.1:0-8753 GCA_002403785.1 Clostridium sp. UBA4746 | reverse complement strand
ATTCTAGTTGGGTTAACATTTAGCCTTGCCATGTTTACTCACCCTCTTTTTTGGATAAGTATTTTTCTACATATTCATCTCTAATTCTCTTAAGTTCATTTCTTGGTAGTATAGACAGAAGCTCCCATCCTAAATTTATCGTTTCCTCAATAGACCTATTAGTTTCGAACCCTTGTGAAACATATTGTTTTTCAAAAGCATCTGCAAATATAGCATATTTTTTATCTGCATCAGATAATGCTGACTCTCCTAAAATAACTGCAAGTTCTTTTGCTTGCTTACCTTGTGCATATGCAGCAAATAGTTGATTCATTGTATCAGCATGATCTTCTCTTGTTTTTCCTTTTCCAATGCCTTTATCTTTAAGTCTTGATAAAGAAGGTAGAACATCTACTGGAGGCATAACGCCCTTCTTATAAAGTTCACGACTTAAAATAATCTGCCCTTCAGTTATATATCCTGTTAAGTCAGGAATTGGATGCGTTATATCATCCTCAGGCATTGTAAGTATAGGAATTTGAGTTATTGAACCTTCAACTCCTTTAATCCTACCTGCCCTTTCGTATAGCGTAGAAAGATCAGTATAAAGATATCCTGGATATCCACGTCTACCCGGAACTTCTTTTCTTGCAGCTGAAACTTCACGTAGAGCCTCACAGTAATTTGTAATATCAGTCATAATTACAAGTACATGCATGCCTTTTTCATAAGCAAGATATTCAGCTGTTGTTAATGCCATTCTAGGTGTAGCTATTCGTTCGATAGCCGGATCATTTGCAAGATTCATAAATAATACAGTTCTGTCTATTGCACCAGTACTTGTAAAATCATCTACAAAAAACTGTGCTTCCTGAAAAGTTATTCCTATTGCTGCAAATACAACCACAAATTTCGAATCTGAATTTACTACTTTGGCTTGCCTTGCTATTTGAGCTGCAAGTTGCGCATGTGGAAGACCTGAACCAGAAAACACTGGTAATTTTTGTCCTCTAACCAAAGTATTAAGTCCGTCAATAGCTGAAATACCTGTTTGAATAAACTCTGACGGATAGTCTCTTGCCACAGGATTTATTGCTTCTCCATTTATGTCCAGTCTCTTATCAGGAATAATTTTAGGTCCACCATCTTTAGGCCTACCAAGTCCATCAAAGACTCTTCCAAGCATATCTTCTGAAACTCCAAGTTCCAGTGGTCTTCCTAAAAATTTAGCCTTACTACCCTTTAAATTAATTCCTGCAGAACTTTCAAATAACTGAACCATTGCTTTATCTTCATTTATTTCAAGTACTTTTCCGCTACGGATTTCACCATTTTGTAATTCTATTTCTACTAATTCATCGTACTTAACTCCTTGAACTCTCTCTACAACCATCAGTGGCCCTACAACTTCTGTTATAGTTTTATATTCTTTAATCATTCACAACCCCTCCTTCCGTTATTAATTTTTCTATATCATTAGATAAGGTCGTGAATATATCATCAATTTTTGTTATATCAGTTTCTGCAATATATTTTACTCTTGCTATTTTATCTCGTGCCGGTATTTCTAATATCTTTTTCAAATAAACCCCTGCACTCAATGCTTTTTCACCCTCAACATGGAATGCTAAGACTAACTTTAACATTTTATATTGTTTATTAAGTGACGTAAAAGTATCTACTTCATGAAATGCATTTTGTTGTAGATAATCTTCTCTAATTGATTTTGCAACTTCTAGTTTCAATCTATCTTTTTCAGAGAGAGCATCTACACCTACAAGTCTTACTATTTCATCAAGCTTTGCTTCATCTTGCAAAATAGCCATAGCTTTAACTCTAAGCTCAGTCCAATCTGCAGCAACGTTCTCATTCATCCAATTAGTTAGCTGATCAATATATAGTGAATAAGACTCAAGCCAATTAATTGCTGGGAAATGTCTTCTATAAGCAAGTTGCGCATCTAGTCCCCAAAACACTTTGACTATTCTAAGCGTTGCTTGAGTAACTGGTTCTGATAAATCTCCACCTGGAGGTGATACTGCACCAATAACTGTAATTGCACCTATTCTTTTATCATCTCCAACGCAAACTACCTTTCCAGATCTCTCATAAAAATCAGCTACACGTGAACCTAGATATGCTGGATACCCCTCATCACCTGGCATTTCCTCAAGTCTCCCTGACATTTCGCGTAGAGCCTCTGCCCAGCGAGACGTAGAATCTGCCATTAAAGCTACCGCGAATCCCATATCTCTAAAGTACTCAGCTATTGTTATACCTGTATATACAGAAGCTTCTCTAGCTGCAACTGGCATATTAGAAGTATTTGCAATTAATACAGTTCTTTTCATTAGTGATTCACCTGTTTTCGGATCTTTAAGTTCTGGAAACTCATTCAAAACTTCTGTCATTTCGTTGCCACGTTCACCGCAACCTATGTAAACAACTATTTCAGCATCTGCCCATTTTGCAAATTGATGTTGAACTACAGTTTTTCCACTACCGAAAGGTCCTGGAACACAAGCAGTACCACCTTTAGTTACTGGAAAGAAAGTATCTATTACTCTTTGCCCTGTAACTAGTGGTTCTACAGGATTCAATTTTTCAGCATAAGGTCTTCCACGTCTTACTGGCCACTTTTGCATTAACGTAATTTGTTTAATGCCATTTGACGTTTGCACTTCTGCTACTATGTCTTCTACAGTAAACTCTCCTGCATTTATAGAAGTTATAGTTCCCTCTATTCCTTTAGGCACCATTATTATTTGAGTGATAACAGTAGTTTCCGCAACTGTTCCTATAGCTACGCCATATGAAACAACATCTCCAACAGTCGACGTAGGAACAAAGTCCCATTTTCTTTTTCTATCTAAAGAGGAAACATTTACACCTTTTGTTAAAAAGTTACCAGCTATATCTCTTATTTTATCAAGCGGTCTTTGAATACCATCAAACATTGATTCCATAAGTCCTGGTCCAAGTTCAACACTTAGTGGTTCACCAGTTGTAACTACCGGATCTCCTGGTCCTAAGCCTGATGTTTCTTCATATACTTGAATGGAGGCTCTATCTCCTCTCATTTCAATAATTTCGCCAATAAGACCCTTTTCTCCAACCTTCACTACGTCATATATATTAGCTTCGTCCATATCTTTTGCAACAACTAATGGTCCTGAAACTTTTACAATTTTACCGATTTTCAAGTTATCTCCCTACCTTCCTATAAAATATTTACGCCCACTGCCTTTTCCACATTATCTCTAATTCTTTGCATTCCTATATTTAGTGAGCCTTGATTACTTGGTATTAGTATAATGGCAGGAATCATCTGTTTATTGTATCTTGCTATAGTTTCATCTAAGTGTTGAGCTATCTGCTCAGTAACAAATATAACAGCATAATTACTTGACACCATTTTGTCGATTACTTTTTTAGCTTCATCAGCCAAGGTAACAGGATATACGTCAATTCCAAGAGCTTTAAAAGCAAGTATTGAATCTTTATCTCCAACTACTCCTACTTTATGCATAAACTTCACGCACCCTTTCTTTTATGATAGGCGTATCAACATTATTTAATTTCCCAACCATAATTATTCTTATTATTTTTATTTCTGTCTCCTTTGCTGCAATATACGCAAATATTGGCTCAGGTCCAAAAGTAACATACTTAGCAGCTTTTAGATTCTTCATAATATAGTTTTCTGATAACTTTTCTAGACTAGAAAGTTTACCAGTTTTAATATATTCTTCGAGTCCACTTCTTACAACTTCTCCATACTTTGATGAAGAAAATTTAGTTGCCATATTTTCAATAGGCTCATTAAATGAGCTTAATAAAACACCACTATCTATATCTCCGCCATTCAAGATAACCTCATTGAAAAAGTTTACATCTTTTTCTTGTTTTTTCAATCTAATAATTGACTTTATATTAGAAAAATCTATACTGCTCTTAACATAATCAATTATAAAATCATTTTTTGTTTCTTTTGCCTTAGTTAACATATCTACATACATATGTCTATCTAATATAATATCTATCTTTTGAGGATCATTAAGTTCTTGGTAAACTTTATCTGCCTCAATTATAGCTTCCCTCATCTTAGGGTTTAATTCCTTGTACTCCATAGCCTTCATATAAAACTTTAATTTTTCTATTTTTACTGTACCTACTGGAATTAACATATGAGATAAATTCTTATCTAAAGCCCTTCCTTTTAACATTACCTTGATATTATGATAGTCATATTTCAAACTCATAATATCTACTATAATGGGGTCTGGTGAAACTTTATACATAAGTGAATATACTCTTTTCAACTCCTCCTTAAGTAGTATGTTGTAGTCCTCTGCTCTTTTTACATTTCCCATCAAACTTGCATATTCATTTTCCTGCAAGATCTTAAGCACGTCACCCGCCGAGGCACTATCAATCATTCTCTCAATCTTTACTTTATTAAGGAGTCTTGTTTCTAATACTCTTAGCCTAGCCACAGCTTGTGCAAAACTCATATTATCCATATATGGCTATCCTCCTTATTTTAATCAGGAAGATAACAATTATTAATTGTTATCTTCCATTTATTTGAATAGTTCTTTAACTATTTTAGGTTCAAGCTCATCCCTTAATGAATTAACTAAACTATCAAAAGTATTGTTAACTTCTATCCCATCTTTAAGTACTATAAATCCACTTTTTATATCCCGAGCGTCAGAACTTAAACTTAATTCCCCTATTTTTCCAAGAGTTTTTAGTGATTCATTAATTTCAGATAGATACTCCTCGCTTACAATATTCCTATATTTCCCAGGAATTATTATTTCTTCATTCCCTACTATTGGCATTGATAGAAGATATCTTTTTATAAGTTCCAAATATTCTTTATCATTCATTGCTAAAAGTTTTTCTAAAGCACACGCAAATACCTTATCAATCATTTTTTGCATAGCAACTAGCTTTTCATTTCTTACAGTTAGCTGAGAATTTGATATAATTCTCTTGTTTACCATAATGGCTTCAATTTTAGTTTTTTCAAGCATTTGGTTTTTTAGCACCTCTGCCTCTTTTATTTTCTTTTCTACCATTAAATTCTCATTTTCGTTAGCTTCTTTCAATATAGCTTCTGCTTTAATATTAGCATCTTCTATTATCTTAGCAGATAAGTTTTCTAGATTTGACATATTTTGCACCCTCTAACTTCTTAGTTTAAAATCAGAATGTCTTTCTCTTAACCCTAAAATGTTTTCGTTACTAAAATTATTGAAACAACAAATGCTAAAATTGCATATGTTTCAACCATTACAGCTAGTATAATAGCTTTTGTCATATGTTCCGGTTTTTTTGCCAATATCGCTATACCAGCTGAAGATGTTTTAGCCTGAGAAATTGCAGAATAGTATCCAACAAATGCTATTGGTAAACAAGCCATAAATAAATATAATCCCATATCTAAAGTCATAGCCATTGCTAATTTAGGTAATACCATAAGTCCTATAACGAAACCATAAAGTCCTTGTGTACCTGGTAATAATTGAAGAATAAGTGCTTTACCAAATTTCTCCGGTTCTTCTGTTGTGAGTCCCGCAGCTACTTCACCAACTAGACCTACACCTTTTGCTGATCCGATTCCAGGTAAAATAACAGCTAAAGCCATCCCAAATGCAGCAAAGACGTACCCACCATTTTTAACTAAAAATTCCATCAATGTCATTATTAATTCCTCCTTGAATTTGCTTTTATTTTTTTACATTAATATATTGATTTCTTGATTTAAACATTTTAAAGGCTTTTCCTCCACCTTCATAAAACTTGCTAAAATACTCTACATACTGAAGCCTAGCACTATGAACATAAGCTGATAATGAACTTAATAATAAATTAAATGTTTGTGCACCCACAAATATAAATGCACCTAAAACAATATTAAATGGAGATGGTATCATTCCAATAAGCATATTAAAAGCTGATGCTATGAACCCACCTGCAAGTCCAATAGCCATAATCCTTGAATATGAAACCAAGTCCCCTATATATCCAGATATACCATATAATCCATATATACCTCCACCAAGCTTCGCACCTATACCACTATTTTCTCTTCCTTGAGTTAATACTATTGTAACCATCCCTGTTATCATAACCCATTTACCTATTTCGATTACAACTGGACTTAATCCTACTTGAGCCCCACCTAATAATAAAAATGCTCCTGTTAATGCAAAATACCATGTTAGAACATCATAAACAGCATCCATCTGCTTACCATCTCTAATTAGTATGTACCCTTTAACTCCAAGGCCAAAATAAATTTGGAATGCACCAATTGCTATAGATATAATCAATAATGTCATTATATCTTCTGCTGGATTTATTAGTGAATTAAATTTAATTAGATTTCCAAAAAAGCTTCCATAAACAATCCCCGCCACTATTGTTGGTATACTTAGCACTAAGAAAAATTTAACAAACTTTCGCTGTACTTCCTCTAAATTGAATTTTTTTAATGCAAGTGCTGCAACTACAAATATTACTACACCATATCCAATATCACCTAACATCATTCCAAAGAACAACATATAAAAAGGTGCCATAAGCGGCGTTGGGTCTATCTCTGAGTATTTAGGTAAACTATACATTGATATTATTGACTCAAAAGGTTCTAAAATCGCATTGTTTTTCAAAAGTATTGGTACATCATCATCTTCCTTTGTAGCTTCTTCTAGCTCTAAATAAAAATCATCTTTAATTATAACCTTTATTACATCTTCTAGGTCTTTTGATAGTCCTGTAGGCACCCATCCCTCTATGACAACAGTGCTCTCTGTTTTTAAGAAATTTTTACACGCCAACGCTTTTATATGTTTATTCGATAAATATTCGTATACTATTTTAAAATCCTCTATATACTGGCAGTCATTCTTTATTTCAATATTTATTCTTTCTTCCTTATTAGATATTTCTTCTAATCTTTTCTTAAATGTGCTTACCTCCACTGATACAATTCCATCATATTTTAGATTAATTGCATTAAAGCTGTAAAGCTTAAGTATTTCTATTGCTTTATCTTCAAAATCTTTATGTACTAAAGCAATTAGATTTATTTCATCTTTCACTTCACTAATAACTTCTAAGTAGGAATATGAAATTTCACTTTCGAATTTTTCTCTGAAAGTGTCTTTAAAAACTTTTGGCAATGATCCCATTAAAAATATTGAGGAATTCAATGATTTTAAATCATTAAAAGCAGTATCTAATGATATCCATGGTGCTAAAACCTCAATTTCAGAATTAATTTTAGTTTTTTCATTCTTCATTTCCAGCAAATCGTTATCTTTATCTTTAAGCTTTTTATAGTTTTCACTATAATTTGATTTTTTAGCTAAAGTTTCTAACTCCTCATAATTTAAAGTACTTTTACCTTTGACTAAAGATTTTATAGCACCTTCCTTTTCGGAGTGCTTTATTAATAGATCAAGGGCAAATTTTACTTTTGCTTGCTCACCTTCTACATAAGAAACTTTTTCGTTTTCTGAGTCCTTTTGGAGCGATTGCAAATTTTCTTCTTGATATTTTTGTAGATCTATAAATTGAACATTTTCAAATTGGTGAAGGCTATCAAGCAATTTTTCTTTATGTGATTGAAAGGCAAACAATGTGAATTTACTCATTTTAACTATTGCCATTATTTTTCACTATCCTTTCAAACACTATACTTACTGCCCTATCAAATCTTTCAGGTTCTAAATTAAGAATATTCATGACCTCTATTTTACCTGTTTCGATTATTGGTATAGACTTTGTTTTACCATCCTCCTTAGCATTTTCAATGATTTTTTTAGTTTCTTCTCTAGCAGCTTTCAAAACCTTTTCATATTGACCGTCGGCTTCGATTTCAGATTTTCTTAATGTATCCTTACCACCTGAGATTGCTTCACTTATAATAGCTACTGCTTTCGTTTCTGCATCTTTTATACTTTTAATTGCCTCTAATGCCAAAATATCACCACCTTTTTTTCTAACAAGTGACATGAAAATAAATAACAAATCACTCTGTTATTCTTTTTTAGCTTATTATTTATTTTTATATCTCTAAATAGGTATTATGAGTATAATTTATTTATAATGCTCTATATAATAAAAAATACCTAGTATGGTATTTTTTATTATATTTCATGTAGTATTTAATACAACTTGATTATACTAATTTTTCATGCAAATTTCAACCTCTTTTGGTAAATTTAATGAATATTCGTAATATTAACTTATTTATACATGTCCGGACGAAAGACAATATTTACAACTAAAAGGACATCCTCTAGTTACAAAAACCATATAAAAATAGGATCCACTATTTTTTTCACTGTGGATCCTATTTTTACATGGTTACTACTAAATTTATTATTTTATTATTTTTTCTTTATTTATGAAATAAGATACGTCCATTATGTTCTCAGCTTCAACCTCATCATAAATTAGATAAAATTCGCCTTCACTTATTTCTTCATTTCTCAAGAACTTAATAATATCTATCTTGAAGTTCTCTAAATGATAATCTCTATAAGGTATTTCTATATCACCTTTTCTTTGAGAATCCTTTAATTTTCTTTCAATACTTTTACTGAAATCTCTTAAGAGGAAAATGGGCATAAATTTTTTCTTATTAAACTTTAAATAATCAAATTTAACTATTTCTTTTAAACTTTTATTATCAGCATGAAGAATCTCCGCATTAAACTCTAAAAATATTTTATAATAATCCACAGATGATATGC
>DHIM01000100.1:6474-6760 GCA_002403785.1 Clostridium sp. UBA4746 | reverse complement strand
TTAAATTTTTAATTAAAATAAGAAACTCGTCCCCCCCAACTCTACAGATAGTATCATCTTCTCTTAATGTATTTGTGAGCTTTTTTGAAACACTTTTCAAAAGTTCATCACCTTGAGCATGCCCCATTGTGTCATTTATCCTTTTAAAGGAATCTAGGTCAATAAATAGTACACCTATAGTTTTTTCATTTTGAACTGAATCAATAATACATTGTTTTAATCTATCATTAAACAACCTTTTATTTGGTAATCCAGTTAAATAATCATAATAAGCTAGTTTTTTTAT
>DHIM01000100.1:375-6372 GCA_002403785.1 Clostridium sp. UBA4746 | reverse complement strand
TAATAAGCTAGTTTTTTTATTTTTTGCTCCATATCTATGCGTATGTTTATTTCATGCTCTAACTCTCTATATGCATTACTTAGCTTACTGGTTCTGTCCTGAACTTTTATTTCAAGATTATCATATGAATTTATTAATTTTTTCTGAGCCAGTTTGATTTCAGAAATATCCTGAAATATGCAAACAATTCCCAATGAATCTCCCCATTCATCTTTTAAAATTGATGAAGATAAAAGAACAGGTAATTTATTATTGTTTTTTTGAACAATTTCAATTTCGAAACTACTACAGTTTGTTAGTTTTGATACCTCTATTGTTTTCGAGAATAAAGTGCTTACTAATTTATCCTTTAGTTGATTTTTTCTATAACCTGTTAGTTTAAGCGCTCCATTGTTAATATCTTTTATTATACCCTTATGGTTTGCGATAATTAATCCTTCATTCATTATTTTCAAGACCTCTAAAGCAAAATTCTCAGGATTAAGATCCATCAATTTATATTTTTTAATTGAATACCATATACCAATTATAGGTATAATGATTAAAATAATTGCAATAGATGGTATAAGGGGTATTCCAAGAGTAGGAAGAACAATATCTGTAATACCGCCTGCTATCATTGCTATAAGAAATGTAATTAGGATAAGCTTTGCCTGTTTTCTCTCCCTTATTATTTCTGAATTTTTCCACCATTTAAAAAGTAAAAAGACAACTGCTATCATATAAGATAAATAATATGCATTAAAAAAATTAGTCCAAATAAATCCCCTACCCGTTGCCGGAAGGCTAATCCATCCTAAATTTGTTTTTACAAGATTTTGTGCCGTTGAAGGTTGAAAAAAATACAAATGAATTGAAAATAGTGCCGGAAAATAAAAAATCAAATATGCAAATGGCCTTTTAAAAAAGCCTTCTTTACCTGTTAAAACAATAATATAATGCAAGATCAAACAATGTACTGTCGCGCAAGAAAAAGTTGAATAAACATGAAAAAAGTTTGCAGTATTAGCATCAATTGACCGATTCATTAAAGAAAACATAACTGCCCAAAAGGCTAAATCCATGCAAATCACGAAAAACAATTTGTTTAATTTATTCTTTGAATCATTCATAATTGTAAATATACCTATAATTACATATGAAATACCACACAAAAAATATAATGTAGTGATAATAACCATGTTGTATTCTCCTCCAGTTCACCCTTATTTATTATTGCATGGGGTGACTTTTCCTTTACTGCTTCAAATATATATTCTGATACCACTTTATAAAAAATTGATTTTGTTATTATATTATGGATATACTAGTATATTGTATACATATTATTTGAAAAGTTGTGGTATAGTCAATGAGCCAACAATTCTACATTCTTTTAACTTTATATTCAATAAAAGGCCCAAGTACTACATCCCCTGTAGCACTTGGACCTTTATAATATTAAAATTTTATCTTACTGGCTTAAAGCCTTTTAAACGTAATGCATTTGTTAATACAGAAACTGAACTAAAACTCATTGCAAGAGCCGCAATAATGGGATTTAAAAGTGGTCCCCCAAATAAATGTAGCACTCCCATTGCAACTGGTATCCCAAGAATATTATACCCAAAGGCCCAGAATAAATTTTGCTTAATATTTGTTATGGTTTTCTTACTTAGTTGAAGCGCTGTGGCTACATCCATTAGGTCACTTCTCATAAGTACGATATCTGCGGACTCCATTGCAACATCTGTTCCAGAGCCGATTGCTATACCAATATCTGCTTGTGCAAGTGCTGGTGCATCATTAATTCCATCCCCAACCATAGCAACCTTTTTACCTAAAGCTTGAAGTTTTTTAACTTCATTCGCTTTATCTTCAGGTAATACTTCAGCGAGTATTGTATCAATACCAACCTGTTTTGCAATAGCGCCTGCCGTCCTTTTATTATCACCAGTTATCATAGCGACCTGTATTCCCATGCTATGAAGTCTTTCTATGGCTTTTTTACTATTTTCTTTTACTGTGTCTGCTACAGCAATTATGCCACTTAGACTACCATCAATAGAAATGTACATAGGTGTCTTTCCTTCTCCCGCAAGCTTATCTGATTGGTCCTCTAAACTTTGCATGGAAACATGACTTTCATCCATTAGTTTTTTGTTTCCGAGTAATATCTTTTTACCATCAATAGTTACATCTATACCTTGACCTGGAATAGCATTGAATGTTTCCGTATTTTTAAATTCTAATTTTCTTTCCTCTGCTCCCTTTACAATAGCTTCACCAAGTGGATGTTCAGAACCTTTTTCTGCTGTGGCTGCTATTACTAGCAAATAATCTTCATCTATACCATCTAAAGTAAGTATATCTGTTACCTTTGGTTTTCCCTCAGTTAAAGTTCCTGTTTTATCAAATACAATAGTTTGAATTTTGTGAGCAGTTTCAAGGGCCGTACCACTTTTTATAAGCACTCCATATTCTGCACCTTTTCCTGTTCCAACCATTATAGCTGTAGGAGTTGCAAGGCCAAGAGCACAAGGGCACGCTATTACAAGCACTGAAATAAATATTGTTAGTGAAAACACTCCCGTTTGGCCAGCTAAAAGCCAAGATAATGACGAAACTAGTGCAAGTCCTATAACCACCGGAACAAAGTACCCAGATATAATATCTGCCATTTTAGCTATAGGTGCTTTTGAACCTTGAGCATTTTCAACTAGTGTAATAATTTGTGATAATGCCGTATCTTTTCCAACCTTAGTTGCTTTAAACTTAATAGAACCATTTTTATTTATGCTTGCTCCAATTATCTTATGTCCAATGCTTTTTTCTACTGGCATACTCTCACCAGTGAGCATTGACTCATCTACAGATGTAGTCCCGAAAACAACTTCACCATCCACAGGCATTTTTTCACCTGGCCTCACTATTACTATATCTCCAACTTCTACTTCATCAATTGGGATCTCAACTTCTTTATCTTCTCTAATTATAATTGCAGTTTTAGGTTGAAGACCCATAAGTTTTTTAATTGCTTCTGAAGTTTTTCCTTTAGTTACTGATTCTAAATACTTTCCAAGAGTTATAAGAGTTAAAATTATACCTGCTGATTCAAAATACATCTCATAACCTGTATTACCAATGAATATTTCATACACTGCAAATATACTATATAAAAATGCAGCTGATGCTCCCATTGATATTAACGAATCCATGTTAGGACTTAACCTCACTAAAGACTTAAAGCCCACTATAAAATATCTTCTACCTGTAACCATTATTGGCAGCACAAGTATTAACTGTAGAGCCGCAAACTCTTTAAAATGCATCATAGGATCAATACTAGCTGGCAGCATGACATTTAACTTTAAAGCAATCATTGGTACCATTGCAACTAAAAGTAGCGGCACTCCAAAGATAGCAGATATTAAAAATCTATTCCATAAAGCTTTTATCTCTTTTTCCTTTTTTTCTTTATCAAGATCCACATTACTCTCTTCCTCTAGTGCCTTGTACCCTCCTTTTGATATTGCCCTCTTTATATCATTCGTTTTAACTAAGGATGGCTCAAAAGAAATTGTTAATTTCTCTGTGGCATAGTTAACATTTGATTCAACTACTCCATTAAGTTTTCTAGTTATTCTTTCTATGTTTTTTGCACAGGATGCACAGCTCATTCCCTCGAGTTTTAATGTTTTATTAGTTGTTTCAACTAATATTTTATACCCAGCCTTATCAACTGCATTTTGTATATCGGATAATTTAATCAATGAATCATCATAAACTATCTTTAATTTTTCTGTAGCAATATTAACACTTGATTCTTGAACACCGGGCAATTTTTTTGTTACTCTTTCAATAGCTTTTGCACATGCTCCGCAGGTCATACCTTCAACTTTAAGTATTTTGTTTTCCATATTATGTTCCTCCTTATATTATTTGTTATTAATTAATTTAGCAAGTAACCCAATTATTTCATCAACTTTATCCTCACCTGTATTATTTATAAATGCATCCTTTACGCAATGATTAAGATGCTGTTTTAAAATTAACATATTAGCTTTTTTAAGTAATGATTGTGCTGCAATTATTTGATTTGATACATCAATGCAATATCTACCATCCTCCATCATCTTAATTATTCCATCAATCTGTCCTTTTGATGTCTTAAGGGATTGAATTGCTTGCTCTTGATCTCTATTCAATTAAATTTCTCCTTTCTATATATATCTTAAATTAAGTATTTAAATTTATATCCCCTCTATAGGGGGGAGGTTGTCACTTAAAAAAATATTGCATTATTAATATTTTTTCTTTATTTACATTTTATCACTTCTTTATGTAGATTTTATGAAGAAAATCTACTTTTAAAAACTATTTCATAAATTTATCCCTGAACCCCATGTATAGATAATCCACCTTCAGTTATTTTAAATATTTCCGTTGGATGACTAATATAAAAAGAGGGATTATAAAAAAGTATATAAAATAACCTAGCACCAATTGCAACCATTAGCCAAAAAAATACCAATGATGCTTAAAGGTTCAAAACAAGGAAAAACAGCTTTAAAATTTTAGCTCAAGACTATAAAGTATGTCTTGAGCTATATGTATTACAGTTTACGTAATCAAAAGGTACAGTATAAGCCACTACAGTGGGATGTTCTATCATTCTAATATGCTTGTCCCTGTTCTAAGCAAAGCAAACTTTAGTGCATTGTTTTATAATGTACAGCTTGTGTTCGTATTTCACTTAAGTAACTTTTCAACTTATTTGTAATTTGTTCAAAACCTTTAAAATCATGATTATGTATTTTTTATTTTACTCTTCTTGCTGTTACAAAATCTTTTCTTCCCAAGGCTGAGACTTTAATCACATCCCCTGTATGAGGAGCATGGATATAATTATTATTCCCAATGTACATACCCATGTGATGAGGATTAGCAAAGGTTCCAAAGAAAACTAAATCTCCTGGCTTAAGATTATCCTTCGATACTTGTACACCATTATTTATCTGATCAAAGGTGGTTCTTCCTATAGATATTCCAAAATGTGCATATACATATTGTGTAAATCCTGAACAATCAAAACCTGCAGGCGAAGTTCCACCCCATAAATATGGTGTGCCAAGGAATGTAGAAGCATATGCTATTATAGCACCTTCCGATACAGTTGCTGCACCCCTTGAAGGTGTATATGTAGGTGCTGATTTTCTTATTTCACTTAACTTTGTTAGGGTTTTATTTACTGACACTTGAGGCTGAATTATCTGCTTTACAGAAATACTTTTCTTGTTTTCTAGTTCAGCTATTAATTTACCCTTTAATGCTTCCGTAACAATTTCTTTACTCTTTAATTCAGTTATTAATTTGTTTTGTGACTTTTTACTAACCATTATCTTATCTATCTTTTGCTTGTTCTCTACTTGCAAACTCTGCAATGATTCCTTTGTCTTATTTAAACTTTTCTGTTTTTTATTTAATTCTTTTTGGGCTGCTTCAAACCTACCCAGTACTTTTTTATCAAACTCTATAATGGTTTTTATGTTATTTACTCTTGATACAAAATCCCCAAAATTCTCTGAATCCAGTATGATACTCATATATCCACCGAATCCATTTATGTACATGACTCTCATTCTACTATTAAATAATTCTTGTTCCTTCTGTGTGTCCTTTTCACTCTTCTTAACTTGCGCTGCGGCACTTTCCATTGCCTTTTTAGTTTCAGATATCTTTCCTTTATTCTCTTCTGTTTTAGTCATGATTTTTTCGATTTCATTATCGAACATTTCTATCTTTGTTTCAACTTCATCCCTCTGGGTTTGAATTTTCGTTAATGAATCTTTCTGCTGTTGTAACTTGTCATTTACTGGAGCCGCTAATGCAGTTACATTTGAAGTTACAATTAAAGTTATTACAACTGCCAGGTTTCTCAGGGCATTCTTCATTATTACATCTCCTTCATTTGTTTATAATTTATAGAACACCGATTAAATATATCAAAAACTTATG
>DHIM01000100.1:0-172 GCA_002403785.1 Clostridium sp. UBA4746 | reverse complement strand
TGTGAAGATTATCAATATTTACACGTAAATTAGCTCTTTATTCTTAATTAGAAGTTTCTATGTAAACTTCTCCATATATTAACTGATCAATCAATAAGTCTTAACAAAGAACTAATAATTAAAAAGTCATATCAAAGAATAAGTACTAACTACTCTTTTGACATGACTTATA
>DHIM01000329.1 GCA_002403785.1 Clostridium sp. UBA4746 | reverse complement strand
CACAAAATTATTTACAGGCCCAGTTAATTTATATTAATATCAGTTATTCACGCTTAAATCCTATGTTGACTTAAATATATTTTACTAGGTAAACAACTATAAATAGCTTAGGCTTGTGTATTTACTTATGTTTAAGCAGTTTTTGATTCTATTAGCCATTCTTTAATCATTGTAAGATACTCTATTCTCAAAAATTACTTTTCATTACCATCCTAATAATACAAAAACAACATATTTACAATATGAGTTTCATTAAATTATCTGTCTGTTTATCTTGTCCTAATTGAAAAACATGTGTATTATATTTTTCAAATCCTTGTTTTTCATAAAACTTTATTGCATTTAAATTTTTTTCCCATACACCTAACCAAATATAGTTCTGGTTATTCTTTTTAGCAATCTCTATGGTGTTTTCTACTAATTTTTTGCCAATATGATTACCTTTATATTTTTGCATTACATAAATCCGTTGTATTTCCAATGACTTCACAGAAACTTTATTAATTTCACTTTCTGTGAAATTAATTTCATATAACCAATTAATTCGTTATGGTTTTGAACTTCCATCTTTAAATGTTTCATAAAACGTCATTTCACCTATTTTTTTTAATCCTTTTATATCTTTTAGACTACACTCTTGAATGTTGATATTATCCATGGTTATTCACTATTCCTTTCACCCATAATAACAACGAATCTAGTACAACATATTTTCTTGATTTATAACTTTATACCTTTCATTAGATAATGCTAATATAACATTATCTATATCTTTATTTTTAACAAGTATATAGTCTGTATCATAGGTGGAAACAGCAAAGATACTGATTCTTTTTAATGCCAATATAGTACTAATTGATGAAATAATACCAATTAGCGAAAAATCTAATGGTCCCTCAACTTTTAGAGTTCTCCAATCTTTTTCACACTTTATATTACTCGGTATACTATCTTGAGAACATACAATTGATAATTCATCTGATGTTTTCGTTATAGAATAGAAATTGCTATTTTTTACCCATTCAGGAATTAGCTCATTTTTATTTAATCTACAAACACCAAATTTTTCGTTTAATAATTTCATTGTTAATATTTTTTCTGACATATCTTGTTTTCACCCTTCCTTTTTTATGGGTATTAAACCACTCATAAATTTATTAAAAATAAGAAAAGCCAAGGATGATATTTTAAAATATCTCCCAGGCTTTTATCCTTCCGTGAACACAGTTAAACTGTGCGTTTTATCTTGGACCAGACCAGTTATTAATTTGAAACTGCGGAACCCTATAAAACTTTAAATTATATATATTCTATTATTTTTAAATATATCAAAAATTATTAATGTTGTCAATATCGATTTTTATTTTATAATTATCTAACCTATTATAAATATATTCAAAATCTAGTGAAAGTAACACAATAGTTTCTGTTACCTCTTTATCTTTCCACTTACTATAATACTTCTTGAAGTCTTCAGGCAACCTTCTAATAGGTCTACCCAACTTAATACATTTAGCCTTCGCATTATTTAATCCCTCTATAACTCTACCCTGTATTTTGAATTATTTACCATGAGCTTATTATAATGTGTGTCATAAAACATATCAAACTACTTGAGACACTTTTACGACCTATTAAGTGGGTTTATAGAGGTTATTATCTCTCTTTTTCAGTGTCTCATTTAACTATAGTTTTTTGACATTCTATTTTAGTCTAATAAAAGAGTATGGAACCTTTTAAATGGTATTATGAGTATAATACCATTTAATAAGCCCCAAGCGTAACAGTAAATCCTGGCGTAAATCCTAGGTTTGAATGATAGAGAAAAAATATAATAATGTCTTATTTACTACTAAATAAGTTTATTGCTTTTTAAAAAACTCAGTTTATACACTTGTGTTTCCATTTTTATTGATAACTTATTAAATATTACATCAAATTCTTTTAATTCACTCTTTAAATATTTATCAGTTAATGCAGATTTCAATAAAATATTACATCAATGCGATAGTGAACAATAATATAAGATTGAATCAATAAAAGTTAAGCTACTTCGTCTCTGAAGTGGCTTAACTTTTATATAATACGGAACATGAACTATATTCCATTTTTTTCCATTATCTTCTTATTATAAGATTTTAATAATCATATTTTATCATGCAGCAGGTCCATTAGTTAATTTTTTCATTTTATTTTTACTAAGCAATTTAAATGCATAAGAAACAATAAATGGACAAAGGATAGCAGATATTACACATGATGCTGCAACTTGTGCAGTGGCTATTGTTGCTATAGCAACTAATGATGGATCCGCTCCTGCAATAATAGCTGGTGTCGCTACAGCATTTCCTGCAGTTGACCCTGTTGCGAGCCCTATTATAGGTTCTTCTTTAAATAATTTCAGAAGTACATAAGCTCCTATTCCAGTAAATGAAGCTATTATTCCGAGTAGTATACCTGGACCTCCAGCTTTTACAATAGTTGTAAGATTCATTCCTGCACCTAATGGGAAAGAGAAAAATGGGATTAATAACAATCCACTGCTTCCAAGGAATTTTCTCATATCAAGATCAATATTTCCTAAAATCATTCCTATTAATATTGGAACTAATACGGCTACAAGCGCCATAAAAGGAACTTGAGCAAGTCCTGATGCACCTAATGCAACTAATGTAAAAAATGGACCATCTTTTAAAGACAATAAAGCATAAGCACCTACATCAGTTTCATCACCATATTGTGAAGCAAGAGATGCATATAATCCACCATTACAATTTGTTAATCCTGAAAGGATTGCGAGTGGTGATAAACCTAATACTCCTGCAGGGCCAAAAACTTTTCCTACAAATATACCAATACCAGCACCTACTATAAATTTTCCTGTTATTAATAGTGCACCTTTTTTTAATGCCTTTGGTGCTAAATTAAAATTAATTTGTGAACCAATTAAAAACATAAAACAAGCTAAAATTGGTGTTGATGCCGCTTTACCAAATAATCCAGTTGTAAAACCACCAATTTTTAAAACTTGTGGAAAAAATGTATTAACTAATACCCCTAAAAAAAGTGGAACAACCATCATACCGCCTGGAATTTTATCAATTGTTCTCTTAATTGGAATTTGCATATTTTAGCCTCCTATTTTTTTATGAATTTATGCAGAACACACCTTTTCTTTCAGGTGCATTCCCCTTTTTTCAAATATGTCCCCTACTTTTATATTCTTGCTACACCTGTTTCTCTTGCAGCCTTTGCAATTGCTTCTGCTACCTTTGTAGCTACTCCTTTGTCTAGGGCACTTGGAATTACATTATTTTCATTTAAATCTTCATCTTTTATATAATTTGCAATAGCATAGGCTGCTGCAAGCTTCATTTCTTCGTTTATTTCTTTTGCTCTCACATCTAAGGCACCTCTAAATAACCCTGGAAATACAAGTACATTATTTACTTGATTTGGGTAATCAGAACGTCCTGAACCAACTACCATTGCTCCTGCCTTTTTAGCTTCATCTGGCATTATTTCTGGAGTTGGGTTTGCCATTCCAAAAACT
>DHIM01000099.1:10326-11044 GCA_002403785.1 Clostridium sp. UBA4746 | reverse complement strand
TACTCTCCAATAATAAAATAATTACTAAATATAAACAATTGTTAAATATAAACAATAATATCATAACAAATATGTTATTATAGGTAAACAGAGGCTAAGAATTCCAGTAATTAAAATTATATGGAATATATTATATTAAATAGTATGAAAATGGATATAATATAAAAAATGAAAAAATATTACAAAAAAAGAAGGATTATCATATATGCTATCGAATATAGAACAAGGGTACATTATTTAGACATATTGAAAAAAATATTTAAATACCAAATGATTTGGGGGGAAGAAAATGCATTTAAATTTTGATAATATCGAAGAAAAGTTGATAGTTTACATGTCTGGAGAACTAGACCATCATAGTGCTGAAGAAGTAAGGAATATTATAGATGATCGACTAGAGCGAGATAGCTATAACAAATTAATTATGGATTTTGGAGATGTGACATTTATGGATAGTTCTGGTATTGGAGTGGTTATTGGTAGGTATAAAAAGTTACATATGCGAAATGGTAAAGTATGTGTAACTAATATTAAATCTTCAGTAAAAAGAGTATTCGAATTGTCAGGGATGTTTAAGATTATTATGTTATATGATAACGTTGAACAAGCTGTAAACAACATTTAGTGGGGGGATTAGTATGTGTTACAATAAAATCAAAATAGAATTTTTAAGTAAATCGCAGAATGAAAGTTTTGCAAGAGTAGCAGTAGCAGCAAA
>DHIM01000099.1:8874-10179 GCA_002403785.1 Clostridium sp. UBA4746 | reverse complement strand
GAAGAGTAGCAGTAGCAGCATTTGCTTCACAATTAGATCCTACAATTGAAGAAATTACCGATGTTAAAACAGCGGTATCAGAAGCAGTTACGAATGCAATTATTCATGGATATGAAAGCGAAGAGGATATGATCACTATCGAAGCTATAATTAATGGAACTGAGTTAACAGTGATAGTTAATGATGTAGGAAAAGGAATTGATAATTTAGAGCTCGCTATGCAACCATTATACACTTCTCGTCCGGACCTTGAGAGGTCAGGAATGGGTTTTACCGTAATGGAAACTTTTATGGACAGCCTAGAAGTGAAGTCTGATAAAGGTAGGGGAACAAGTATAATAATGAAAAAAATATTTAATCCTTTAAATTAGGTGGAATATTATGGATCAAAAAATAATAAGAAAAAGTAACTATAGTTATGAAGATAATATGAAACTTATACAGATGGCTAGAAATGGAGAACCAGGTGCACTAGATACTTTAGTAGAAATGAATCTACCATTAGTTTCATCTATAAGTAAGAAATTTCTTAATAGAGGGTATGAGTATGATGATATCTTCCAAATCGGATGTATTGGTTTAGTAAAAGCGATTAATAATTTTGATACTAAATATAATGTAAAATTTTCTACATATGCCGTGCCTATGATTATGGGGGAAATTAAAAGATTCCTTAGGGACGATGGAATTATAAAAGTAAGTAGAAGTGTAAAAAATACTGCAAGGCAATTACATTATGATAGAGATACTTTAACAAAGAAATTGGGGAGAGATCCTACAATAGACGAACTATCGGTTTTTTGTAATATTGAAAAAGAAGATATAGTATATGCATTAGAATCTGCTAGCAATATGCTGTATTTATTTGATACGATACACCAAGATGATGGTGCACCAGTACTATTAATAGATAAATTAAGTGAAAAATATGAAGAAGATAATCAAGTTTTAGATAAAATTGCACTTAAAGAGGCTCTTAGAAAACTTGATGCAAAATCAAGACAAATAATTATGCTTAGATATTTTAAAGATAATACACAAATTCAAGTGGCGAAAATGATGGGAATTAGCCAAGTACAGGTATCAAGAATAGAAAAGAAGGTTTTGAAAATAATGAGGGAAAAATTGACATAGCAAAATATTAATAGGATGAATTATGGACAAACAACTTCAAAGTTTAGTTTTGAAGCCGTTTATCTATAGTTCACCTTATTTTTTTGACTAAAAATAATATTATTGCAAATACTAAACTAAAGAATCATCGCACTCTATTTTCATAACGCAATACAATTATTACTTAATATA
>DHIM01000099.1:0-8682 GCA_002403785.1 Clostridium sp. UBA4746 | reverse complement strand
ATTATTACTTAATATAAATTATAGAGAATGACAAGGAGGGAATTTATGAAAGTGGAAGAAAAAACTATAAGAAAAAAATTTGATAAACTTAATTCTGATAACATCCCAAAGCCTAAATTACTGCTACATTGTTTTAATGCTTTTTGGGTCGGCGGGCTAATATGTGTAATTGGACAATTTATTAATGATATTTTTTATAAAATGGGTGTTCCTCAAGATGAGCTAGGGACATATGTTTCTATTGTTATGGTGTTTCTAGGAGCTGTACTTACTGGTATCGGTGTATACGATAAGTTAGGAGATTTTGCAGGGGCAGGTTCTGTTGTACCAATTACTGGGTTTGCAAATTCAATTGTTTCACCAGCTATGGAATTTAAAAAGGAGGGCTTCATATTTGGTGTAGCAGCTAAAATGTTTACTATTGCAGGGCCTGTTTTAGTATATGGGATTGGTTCATCAGTAATTGTAGGAATTTTATATTATTTTTTAAGGTGGTGATGCAAAATGGGTAGAAGAATTGGTCTTCAAACAGTAGAGATTGAAAGTAAACCTAGAATTATTGGTACCTACAATATAGTTGGGCCTAAAGAGGGTCAGGGACCATTAAGAGAGTATTTTGATAAAATTATAGAAGATGATCTTAATGGAACTGAAAGTTTTGAAAAAGCTGAGACAAGTCTTTTATACACGGCTATATCAGAGAGTATAAAAAAAGCGAAGCTAAAAGAAATTGATATAAACTATTTACTCGCAGGCGATTTACTAAATCAGCTATATTCTTCAACTTTTGCAGCTAGAAATTTGAATATACCCTTCATAGGACTTTATGGAGCTTGTTCAACTATGGCAGAGTCTTTAAGCGTGGGTTCAATGATAATGGAGGGAGGCATGGCTAATTATGTTGTAGCAGCTACCTCATCACATTTTTCTGCTGCTGAGCGGCAATTCAGATTACCACTCGAAATGGGAAGTCAGAGAGCACCAACCGCGCAATGGACAGTTACAGGTGCAGGCGCTATGGTTTTGGGGAAAAAGGGTAATTTCCCCTATGTTACTCATGTTACAACTGGAAAGGTTAAAGACTATGGAATAATAGATGTAAATAATATGGGAGTTGCCATGGCACCAGCTGCAGTGGATACTATTAAACAACATTTTATGGATACAGGTAGAAAACCTTCGGATTATGATATTATTGCTACTGGAGACCTAGGCATTATAGGAAGAGAATTTACAGAAAAGTTGTTGCTTGAATATAAATACGATATGAAAGGGCATTATATCGACTGTGGTGAGAAAATCTTTGATGCACAGAAGCAAGGAACTAACGCAGGTGGGAGCGGTTGTGGTTGCTCTGCAGTAGTTGCAACAGGGTATTTGCTTAAAAATATGTTGAAGGGGAAATTTAAAAGAATATTGTTAGTTTCCACAGGAGCGCTTTTAAGTCCTACTTCATCTTTGCAAGGTGAAACAATTCCAGGAATTGCTCACGCTGTTTCAATAGAGTTTGGGGGTGAATAAATGAATAATTACATTATGGCCTTTATAGTTGGAGGGATAATTTGTGTGATAGGTCAAATACTTATGGACACTACAAAATTAACTCCAGCTAGAATATTAGTTGTATTTGTAACTGGTGGTGTAATACTAGGTGCATTTAATATATATGACGTTGTAATAAAGTATGGAAAAGCAGGTGGAACTATACCACTACCTGGGTTTGGATATAGTCTAGCTAAAAGTGTAATGAAGGAAGTAGATGAGGTTGGTTTTATAGGGGCATTTACGGGAGGCATAAAGGGTACTGCAGGAGGTATTACTGCTGCAGTTTTCTTTGGATATATTATGGCATTAATATTTAATCCTAAAACTAAGGAATAGTAGCTTTTATTATTGAGCTGAAGAATTATTATCTGTAGTTGGTGATGTATTATTACCAGCGTTATTTTGGGTAACTTGTTTTACTTTATTAGTTCCAGTTTTTTTAGGAGTTGTAACTTTGGGTGTAGCAGGAGCGGTGACAGGGGGTGTAGTAACAGGGGGTGTAGTCGGTGTTGTAATTGGAGGAGTCGCTGGAGTAATAACTGGAGGAATTACAGGAGGAATTGCAATACCCTTTGAAAAGGTATCAACAGCCGTTGGTAATACAAAAGCTGAATCTTGTAAATATACATTAGGTGTATAATTCCTCTTTATAAATACCTTTGTTTCAATTATCCCAGGTGGTGTTAATTTTGATGGTAATACATATTTGCCATTTGGATCCTTAACAACATTAGCCGAAACGTGTATGCTATCAAGAGTTGTAGGCTGAGTTCCATCAATAAATAGTTCAGAGTATACTCTATTCCCTCTAGGGTCTGCATAAGTTAAATCTGTGGGTATATCACCTGAATCTTTTGACACGGATAAGCTGGATATACCAGATGGCATTTCTACGTTTTTTATGGGTAGAGATGTATGGGCATTTTTCATAATGTTTCCCCATAGTTGTGCAGCATCATTACTACCCATTTGTTGTATTGGATTGCCATTATCATTTCCAATCCAAACAGCTGCAGAGTAATATGGCGTTAAGCCAACAAACCATAAGTTTTTTGAATCTGATGAGGTACCAGTTTTACCACGAACAGGCATGTCACTAAATACTGCACTTGGTGCAGTGCCACCTGGGCTTACAGGCCCTTTTAATAAATCATACATTATGTAAGCACTTTGAGGTGATAAAACAGGTGTTGTTTCAGGTTTTGTTTCTAGCAATACTTTACCAGTTCTATCAACTACTTTAGTGTACAACCTTGCGGTAGTACGCGCTCCGTTGTTACCAAAAACACCATAAGCATCTGCCATAGTGAGTGGATTAGTTCCAAGATAATCACCACTATCTAATTGGCCAAGGGCCATAGCAGCCAAACTAGACGTGTCTGAGTTATCTAGCTGCAATCCAAATTTCTCACCATAAGAAACGCCAGTCTTAATACCAATCATATTTTCTATTTTTACTGCAGCCACGTTAACAGAATATTTCAAACAATCTCTTAGAGTTAAATATCCTCGGTATATATTTGGTGAATTTTGAGGATTATATCCACTAGTTATAGGTGAATCTTCAATAACAGTAGAAGCTGTATCTATCTTTGAATCAATAGCTGGACCATAGACTGTTAAAGGCTTAATGCTTGATCCTGGGGCCCTTAAGAAACTAAGAGACGCAGCTCTGTTAAAAGAACCAGGACCTTGAGGTTTTTGACCTGCGGCATCACGACCACCTATAATAGTTTTAACCTCACCTGTATGGTAATCCATGATAACACAGGAAGCTTGAAGATTTGCTTGTGGTGACTTCATATGATCATTAATCAATTTTTGTGATGCATCTTGCATATTTTTATCCATTGTTGTATAAATTTTTACGCCATCATACATAAGCATTGAGTATGCTTCTTTTTCGGTAATATTATATTGTTTCATTAAATCTTTAGCAACCTGAAGGATTACAGGCTTTGAGAATGATTCATAATTCATCTTGATCTGTTTTTTAGGAATATCAAATGTTAAATCTTCAGCCATAGCTGAATCAAATTGTACTTTGCTAATTTTATTATACTTATACATATTATCAAGAACAGCTTTAGTTCTATTTGATTCAAAAGCTTTTTTTGCCTTAAATGATTTATATGCCATATTATATGAAACACTTGGATTTTGAGCGGCACTAGCAATAAATGCAGTTTGTTTTAAGGTCAAATCTTGTATAGACTTGTTAAAATATTGTTTTGAAGCAGCTTCTACACCGTGAGCATCTCCTCCTAGAAAAATAGTGTTCATATAAGTCTCTAAAATTTGAGACTTGGTTAAAACTTTCTCTACTTGCAGAGATAAAGACATTTCTTGAACTTTTCTTTTTAAAGAAGTTCTGTTTTCCATAGAATCTTCTAAAAATACTCTATATTTTACCAATTGCTGAGTTATAGTTGAAGCACCCTGGAGACTCTGACCACGACCTAATACTTTAATTTTTATATCATTAAATATAGCACCAGCTAATCTTTTAAAATCAACACCCGGGTGAGTTTCAAATCTAGTATCTTCAATACTTATAAATGCATCTTGTAGTTTAATCGGAATTTTACTTATAGGTACATTAATCCTTCTTTCTGAGCCAACATATTCATCCATATAATTTTCTGAATTATCCAATAATGTTGTAATTTCATCCAATTTTAAGAATTGATTAATGTCTAAAACAGGAGCTGTCTTAATCATAGCTAGGATCACTCCTCCAATAGCTACACTGGTTATTAAGCCTATAATTAGAATAGTAAAAGCAATGCTTTTAAAAACATGCTTCCCAGTTCTTTTTTCTTTTTTCTTAGTAGTTTCTTCTTTTCCCATTATGTATCCTCCTTGTATTTCTAGGGAGAAAATAACAATTATTAATTGTTATAACATTGCCCAAAAATTCACGTTGTTTAACTATAATTAGCTTTTAATATTATACCATATAATTAGGGTATATATTTAAATGTAATTTAATATAAAATATTGAGTTTTGGTATTGAATTTAAATTCTTTACATTGAAGCTGTAACATATAATAACATATAGATTTAAATGGAGGTAATAATTATTAAAAATAATATTAAATATAAAAAGAAAGCTAGTATATTAGTAATTATAACCATAATAATGATAATATTTTCAATATTAATGTATATGTTTGATAAAAACGCAATGCCAACGGTAATGGCAGTGGCAGATGCAGAAATGAGAGCGAAAGCTACAGAAATTGTTAATAGAGCAATTATAAATGAATATTCAAAGCAATTTAACTACGATCAGGCTATAAGAGTGGATAAAGATTCCCTGGGAAATATTGTAATGTTGAAAGCGGATACTCTGAAAATGAATAAAATAGCTTGTGATGTTGCTTTAGAAGCCCAAAAGGAACTGATGAAATTGGGGAATGTGGGTATTAAGGTTCCAATAGGGTACATAACAAGAAATAATATTCTATCTTATTATGGACCATGTATAACTATAAAAATGCAGCCTATAGGACATGTAGAAACAAAATATTCTTCGGAGTTTGAAAGTGCGGGTATAAATCAAACTAGGCATAAGATTTATGTTAAAGTAAAAACATTTGTTAGGGTAATGATCCCTTTAAAAAACAATGATATCGAGATAGATAATGAAGTCCCAATTGCAGAAACCATTATAGTTGGAAAAACACCTAACACTGCAGTTCAATTAGATTTAAATGGTACAACAGCTAAACTAGGTAATACTATTAACAAATAATAAAAGTACAAAAAAATAAAGTGCGCTCAATCGTACTTTATTTTTTGTAGGAACTATATGTATTTTTTGATTAAACTACTTTATTATATTATGTGGTAGAGAAGTTTATTAATCTTCCCAATTAAATACGTAGGGGATATTTCTATAGTAGTCTCCATAATTTAATCCATATCCAACTACAAAGAGATCAGGAATTTCAAAACAACAATAATCAGGGATAATATCAACTTTTCTTCTATCAATCTTATCTAAAAGAACACAAGATTTAACGCTGGCAGCGCCTAAGGAAGTAACGTGTGACATAATGAAATCCATAGTTATCCCAGTATCAACAATATCATCTACTATTAATACGTCGAATCCGGAAATATTGTCTGGAATGTCATTTACAATATTAACTGTTCCTCTTGATTCAAGCTTATCACCATAGCTCGAAGTTGTCATAAAGCCTATTTTTGTAGGTACAGTGATTTGACGTACAAGGTCGGCGGTATATATAAAGCTACCTCTCAATAATGAAAGAACATATAATTTTTTACCAATGTAATCTTCAGAAATTTCGGCACCAAGTTGTTCAATTCTCTCATCAATTTGGTCTTTAGTTATGAGAATATTTCTTTTTTTATTATCCAATGTAAATCCCTCCTTCTATATATATTTACAATAACGCTACAATGGTATAAAATTATATGAAAGTTGTCAAGTATAATAATAAGAAAACTTGTTAAAATATTAATAGAATGGAGTGATTCATAATGATATATGGAAATATTGATGGGGTTAAAAATTCAATTTTAAATAAATTAGAAAAAGCCTGTGAAATAAGAGTATCTAAAGATTGTATTTTATCTCAAGAATTGGTTGATGTACTATCTGAGGTAACACAAGCTTTGGACAGGGAGGTAAGTGCATCAATAGACAGAAAAGGTAATATAATTAGTATGGCAATTGGTGATAGTAGTACAGTAGAGCTGCCTATTATTGATATAAGAGAAGGACGATTATCAGCTGTAAAAATAATACACACTCATCCAAATGGAAATTCAAGATTATCTGCTCTAGATATGTCAGCTTTAATAAAATTAAAGTTAGATTGTATAGTAGCTATAGGAATATCAGAAAAGGAAGAATTAAAGTATAATATAGGTTTTTGTGGAATAGAAAATGGCATTCTAGTAGAAGAGGAAATAGGACCTTTAAACATAGATGAAGTTATAAAATATGACATAGTAGACAAAGTTAGATACATTGAAAGATTAATGAAAACTAATGTAATCATTGAAGAAGATGGAGAACGAGCTATTTTGGTTGGTATAGAAAGTGAAGAGGATTTAGAAGAACTTATAGAGCTTGCAAGGGCGTGTAATGTAGAAACTATAGATACAACACTTCAAAATAGACATAAAATAGATCCAGCTTTATATATAGGTAGAGGTAAAGCAGAAGAAATAGCAGGTTTAAGGCAAGCACTAAGGGCAAATATAGTCATATTTGATGATGAATTATCTGGTTCCCAAGTTAGAAATTTGGAAGAAGTTCTTGGATGTAAGGTTATAGATAGAACTACGTTGATACTAGAGATATTTGCACGAAGAGCAAGAACTAGGGAAGCAAAAATTCAAGTTGAGCTTGCACAATTAAAATATAGATTACCACGTTTAACTGGCCTTGGAACAATGCTTTCAAGGACAGGGGCGGGTATTGGAACAAGAGGCCCTGGAGAGAAAAAGTTAGAAATTGATAAAAGACGAATACGAGAAGGTATTTTTGATTTAAATAAAGAATTAGAAAAAATAAGAACTACGAGAAATGTGCAAAGAGAAAAGAGAAGTCGCGAGAGCATTTCAAAAGTATCTTTAGTTGGGTATACTAATTCTGGCAAATCAACACTTAGAAATGCATTATGTGATGTTGCATCACTAAAAAGCGTTACGCAAAAGGAAAAAGTATTCGAAGCAGATATGCTCTTTGCAACCTTAGATGTGACAACTAGAGCACTCCAATTACCTGATAATCGAGTGGCAGCTGTAACGGATACCGTAGGTTTTATAAGAAAACTTCCACATGATTTAGTGGAAGCCTTTAAATCAACCCTTGAAGAAGTGGTATATGCGGATTTATTGCTACACGTAGTAGACGCGTCGTCTGGAACTGCAGAGCTTCAAATAGAGGCTGTAGATGGTGTTCTAAGTGAATTAAATGCAAGTGGCAAGCCAATGATATTAGTGCTTAATAAAATTGATATAGCATCAAAAGAAAATGTATTGAGGATAAAAGAAAAATATAAAAACTTAAAAACTATTGAAATATCAGCAAGAGAAGGTACAAATTTGGAGGAATTATTAAAAGAAACTTGCAAAGAACTTCCATACACACTTAAGATATTTAAAGTGCTTATTCCATATACTGATCAGGCAATGGTGGCATATTTGCATAGGGGTTCAAATGTAGATTCAGAAGAGTACAATGAAGAAGGAACACTTATGTCCGTACAGGGGGATGATGAAGTTTATAACAAGTGTGAAAAATATATTTTAGTGTAGTTGAGTTTCCATTTATAAATAATTATTTATAAGTGTAATAAAATCTATGCGCATTTTATATAATTTAATATTAGGTCTATAGCATTTATAATAGTATTTAGGAGTAGATATGGGAGAGAAAAAATCAAATTCAAGTAATGAAAAAGATAATAATGTTAATAGAGATGACACTATTGGGCAATCATCATCTAATACTACAGGAACGGCAAGCACTTCAGGTACATCAAGCAATTCTACCACTACGGGCACATCAAATAATTGTGATATTAAAACATTGGCAGATAAGGCTACAAATATAAACATTTTAAGATTTGAAGTAGATAGATTACAGTTGGATTTTAAAGCAAGGGCTTATTTTGAAAATGATATAAAACCATTAATAGATACTCTATATACTTTAGGCCTTGCATCTCTTGATTTTTCAGCTACTGCAGCTAGTTTAGCCAATACAAGTTTTGGACGTAGTTCAAAAATAAAAAATGCTTTAGATTTAGTAGATGGAGTTGATGAAATTTCCGAAGATATAATTAAAGTATTGAGATGTAAAGTTGATAGACTGTTAAAATTTTCAAGTTATGATATTTAATAACTTTTCATTATAATAAAGAGAGTGAGTTTATAAATATTAAACTCACTCTCTTTATTTTTTAACTAAAGATATTTATATTTTTTATATGAAAATTATAATATTAAAAATTGGTGAAAATAAACATGAAAATGAATTAGAACGTAACATTATTCGAGAAAACATGTCCAGTTTGTAATAATCTAGAAAGGATTATCTGTAATTGTGAAAAATGTAGTGCTATAATGTAGGATCTGTCTCTTATACACAT
>DHIM01000093.1:2675-4605 GCA_002403785.1 Clostridium sp. UBA4746 | reverse complement strand
AATAATGGAAAAGTATCTAATATACCTGTTACTGAGGATTCAGCTCATAGATATGTATTTAATTATGAAAAATTAAAGCAATTTAATATTAGTATAAAAGATTTACCTAAAGGATCTGAGGTAATCAATGAACCTCACAAATATTATAATATGTCTAGAGTACAAATTTTTTATGGTGTTTCTATCGTTCTATTTATAATTATAGGAGCAATAATTTTTGTGATTATTAATATAAATAAACGTAGGCATGTTGAAAAATTGTTATCTGAAAGTGACAGTTTGTTAAATACATTAATTAATTCTACTAATAATATAATTTATTTCAAAAGTGATAAAGGTAAATTTCTTGATATAAATAATGCAATATTAACATTATTAAATATCGATGAAAAAGATTGTAAGAATAAAAATATTGAAGAATTAACTAATATATCAGTTGAGGCAAAACATATACTAGAAAATTGGTCGAAAAAGGATGAAGAGGCACTGAAAACCGGCTCTGTATATAGAAGTGAAGAAGTAGTGCAAGATGAAAGAGACAAAACTAACAAAATTTATGATACATTGAGGATACCTCTATTTAATGATGATGGAACTTATAAGGGGTTGATTTTATTAGGATTTAATATAACAGATTATAAGCATAATGAAGAAAATGAAAAGTTGATTAAAGAGTTGATGAATTATGATAAATTAAAAACAAACTTTTTTTCTAATATTTCTCATGAACTCAGAACACCACTAAATTTAATTTTTAGTGCTCTTCAAGTTATAGAATTAAAAAATAGTCCAGTTAGTGAAGAACATAGAAACATAGAGAAATATACAGATATAATGAAACAGAATTGTTATAGGTTACTTAGAATTATTGGTAATCTTATAGACATAACAAAAATTGATGCAGATCATTTTTTCATACATATGCAAAATAACGATATCGTGAATGTAGTAGAAAATATGGTATTATCAATTGTTGATTATGTAGAAAATAAAAATATTTCTATTGTTTTTGATACAGAAATAGAAGAAAGAGTTATGGCTTTTGATGTAGATGCAGTGGAAAGAATAATGCTGAATTTGTTATCAAATTCTATAAAATTTACTCCTAGTGGTGGAAAAATAGAAGTAAATATATACAATAAGGTAAATAGTGTGGTAATATCTGTTAAAGACACGGGAATAGGAATACCTATTGAAAAACAATCTTCTATATTTGAAAAGTTTGTTCAAGTGGACAAGTCTTTATCCAGAAACAGAGAAGGAAGTGGAATAGGTCTTTCTATAGTTAAGGAGTTAGTGGTTATACATAGTGGAACCATCGAATTAGAAAGCACTTTAGATAAGGGCAGTGAATTTAGAGTTGAGATTCCTGCGAGATTGGTACCAGAAGATGAAAAATTTGATGGAAGTAGTATTAATACAAAAGAAAGCAAAGTAGAACGAATTAAAATAGAACTTTCTGATATATATGATGAAGATTAATGTAAAGATAAAAAGAAATAAAGTAGAGTTTGCTAAGCATTCAATCTTATGGTTGAGTGCTTTTGTTTATGCTTAAAAATCTCGCATAGATGTTATATACATTTATTATTAATGTATATAACTTGCATAAATCAATGATATATATATAATCGATTTTTTTTAACTATGTGAGTGTATAAAAAAAGTTCTTTAGTAGCAAACTCAGCTACGAGGTCTTTCATAAAAATTCATCTTATAATTTTATAACTTTTTTATTTTGTATAAAACAATTTATGACCTTTAAAGTGTTAGAATTAATTAACTTGGTATATAATGATATTATTAGATAGAAAAGTAGTTTTAAAATAAATTATAAGGTGTGTTAAAATGGAAGAGTTAAAGAAAGCGATTGATGAAATAGTTAAGCAAGATATTATAAAATTGGTTATTAGTAATAAAATGGATAAAG
>DHIM01000093.1:574-2525 GCA_002403785.1 Clostridium sp. UBA4746 | reverse complement strand
ATAAAATAATATTTGTATTTAAGGAAGATGAAGTAAAACAATATTATCAAATAGAAAAATATACTGATAAGCAAGTGTTCCATGAAAATATTGATATAGATATTTTAGAAGAAAAACTTTTAGAATATGTACCGACTAATTATAAACAAATAGATGCTTGGTCAAAAATAACTACATTTGATTTGAAAATATCAAAAAAAGGTAAAGTTCATTTAGGAAAGAAAAAAAGCGATAATTTAATTATTGCTAATAAAGGACATAATAAAGAGAAAAATTATATTCTTAAAGAAGGCATGATAATTGAGCCTCTTATAGATTTAGGCATTTTTACAAAAGAAGGTAAGGTTGTTAATTCAAAATATGATAAGTACAAGCAAATTAATAGGTTTGTTGAAATTATTGATGACGAAATTAAGAAAGATGATTACAAGGAACTTACTATTTTGGATTTTGGATGTGGTAAGTCTTATTTAACATTTGTCTTATATTATTATTTTGTAGAAATTAAAAAAATTAATGTTAAAATGATAGGACTTGACCTTAAGGATGATGTAATTAAAAAATGTAATGATATAGCTAAAAAATATAATTATGAAAATTTACATTTTGAGCTAGGTGATATAAATGGATTTAAATATGATAACAAAGTTGATATGGTGATTACATTACATGCATGCGATACAGCTACTGATTATGCATTATATAATGCAATAAAGTGGAATAGTCAGATGATTTTCTCGGTTCCTTGCTGCCAACATGAATTTAATAGTCAAATTAAAACAGATTCATTATCCATATTAACAAAGTATGGAATAATACAAGAAAGAGTTTCAGCACTTATGACAGATTCAGTAAGGGCAAATCTTTTAGAAAGTGTAGGTTATAAAACTCAACTATTAGAATTTATAGATATATCACACTCTCCAAAGAATATATTAATCAGGGCTACTAAATCTAATATTTCAAAGGATAAAAAAGAAAAAGCTTTATCAGAAGTTAATGTTTTATTAAGTCAATTTAATTTAAATTCAACCTTATTTAATTTATTTAAAAAAGATAATTTGATATAATTTTATATTGTTATCTAAAAAATAAATTTTAAATGTTTACAAGAGACCAAATAAGATATAAAAGAAAGCATAGGAGATGAATAAATGTTAACAATATATGCGGTATCAGATTCAATAGGAGAAACAGCTGCACTTGTAGCTAAATCAGTAGCAAGGCAATTTCCAGGTAGTATAATAATAAAAAGAGTGCCACATATTAAAACGGCTGAGGATGTTATTAATTTTATCAGCAAAATAGATAGTAATTCAAAAGCAATGATCATTTCAACTATAATTATGGTGGATGTAAAAGAATTTTTAGTTCAAAGATGTGTAGAAAAAGGAATATTTGTATCGAATGTTTTAGGACCAGGAATAGGACTAGCGTCTAAGTTATTAGATAAACAGCCAGAATATATTCCTGGGGCAATATGGAACGTGGATAACGTGGATAATGAGTATTATAAAAGAATAGCAGCTATGGAGTTTGCTATGCAATATGATGATAGCAAGGATTATAATGGAATAAAGCTCGCAGACGTAGTGCTTATTGGTGTTTCAAGAACCTCAAAAACTCCATTGTGTATGTATTTAGCTAATAAAGGGATTAAAGCAATAAATATACCTTTAGTGCCTGAAATTCCTGTTCCAGATGAACTATACGAAGTTCCTGTAAAGAAGATTATAGGGCTTAAAATAAATCCTTTTGAGCTTATTGAAATAAGAAAACTTAGAATGGGTAAATTCAATGGACTTAATTCTAGTTTTCAATATTCTAATGATGCAAGAATATTAGATGAGTTAGATTATGCTGAAAAGATAATGAAAAAAACAAGGTGTTTAACAATTGATGTTACTAAAAGAGCTATTGAAGACACCGCTTTAATTATTATGAAAAGTAT
>DHIM01000093.1:0-379 GCA_002403785.1 Clostridium sp. UBA4746 | reverse complement strand
CTTTAATTATTATGAAAAGTATAGGATATAATTAATAGTAAATGTTACAAAAAAGATCAGTGTTTAGTTGATAAAGTTGCGAAAGGTGGAACTTCATGGATAAGTTTAAAAAGGAATTAGAAATTATAAATGATTATTTAGAAAAGGACCAGTTTAACTTTATTTTCCCTATTTGTGAAAGGATTTTAAATGATGATTATTTTTCGCAAAAGCAGAAATCTCAAATATATTTTATTATGGCATGTACATATAAGGAGATAAAAAACTATGAAGAGGCTCTTTATTATTATTCAAGTTGTATAAAGTTGGATAATAATAAAGAATATGCCTACGTTAGAAAAAGTGAACTTTTGTCAAAATTGAATAGGTTTGAAGAAGC
>DHIM01000151.1:7003-11712 GCA_002403785.1 Clostridium sp. UBA4746 | reverse complement strand
CAATCATTACAATGAATTATATCCGGTGTAAAATCCCCCATGTATTTTATAGATTCTAGTATTGCTTTTGAAAAATAAGAGAATCTTTCACCATCATCGTAATATCCATATGTCTGAGGTCTCTTAAAATAATATTCATTATCTACAAAATAGTAAGGCACATCATCATAAGTTAAATATTCCAAACCACAATATTGATTTTTCCATCCAACTTCCACATTAAAGGTAGCTATAGTTTCCATACAATTTTTAAAGGACAAAGGAATACCACTATATTTAGGTATAATTACTCTAACATCAATTCCTTGCTTTCTTAGAGCTTTAGGTAGTGCATATACCACATCCCCAAGGCTCCCAGTTTTTATAAAAGGATACGCTTCAGAAGCCACAAATAACACTTTCATACTAACCCCTCCCTTTAGTTTTTTAAATTATGCTATTTAAGATTTTTTTATTGCAATAGAATTTAATTTGTGTCCTTTTTTAACTTCACTATTTTTTAAATTAAATTTCAGAAAATCTATATAGTGAAGGTATCCTTTAAACTCATATGCACTTATGTATTCTTTATAGCATGTTAATACTTCTCTTATTCATTAAAGTTCGACATAATATATTAATGTCCTTTAATTATCGAAATATTGTAAATAAACTGAATATTTGCCATTCCTTAATTGTATCATAAAACATATCAAACTACATGAATAGCGACTCATTGTATTTTGTACAAACTTCGTTAATTTATTATTTCAACTGAATGAAAATAACATAAAATTCAACATTTGTAAACTACACACTGAATAAATATAGGCAAAGTACTTTAAATATTATTTTAAAGTACTTTGCCTATATTGCTAACGTTAGCGACCTCATTGGATTTTATGTGAACTTCGTTAATTTGAACTTTCACGACATTATCATTTTATAATAATATAATTAAGTAAATAAATAAATTGAATATATTTAGCATTCCTTAATAATTATAAAGTTTACTGTCTCTGATAATCATTTATTATATATTTTTCTATAATTTTTGAATTACTGTAATTATAACCCTCTACTAATTTTATTCCTTTAGAATTTATATGTATCTTATCCTCATATATTATAGTCACATTATTATTATATTTAGTACTACGATTTCCGCCCTTTACAAAGGCTTCTCTTTCTTCATATTTTATAAGACCTAACATTTTTAATTTCTTTAAATGGAAAGCAAATTCTTGTTTTTTCTTTTCTGGCTCTTCCTCTGTTAATCTATAATTTTCGATTTCAAATGGCATTTCTGGCATCATATCAGCATCATAAATATCGATTAACATCTCACTTTCTAATGTATTTAATTCCATATTTTCATTCTCCCTTTTTTACTATAGGTTATCACTTACAATATTTTTAAATTATATTATACTAATTTCCTATTGATATTTTTTCACCAGTCAATTCTTAAATTCACTACCTGTCGTTACCACATTTTAGTAATATATTGTTAACATTCTATATTTATACCTAATTTCCTCTTATTTACTTAATAAATTTTAAACTTATATACTCATTTAAAGTTCTTGCAAACCTCCTTTCACCAAATCCATAACCCGTCATCATAATAATGAAAGCCTCCTTTATATTTCAGCTTTATTAAGTAGTTTGTTTTGCTAAACACTTTTTATCATTGACCTCTACCTTAAGTGTATTGTACAAAGAGGGGGTCGATATTCATTGTAAATCAAGATATTATATTTTATAATGTAATCTAAACATCATTTTAAATAAATTAAACTAAAGGGGGGAATTTCAAATGAGTTTTCAATTACCAACGTTCGCATCAGCAGATTTCTCGCAAAGTTTTTTTGCTAGCGCACCAGATGTTAGAATAAATGAAGTTAAAAAAGATGGAGTTGCACCTATTGGTTTCTTAATAACTTCTATATTGCCTGAATATTTTAAAGTTAAAGGAAAGTGGGTACTTCCAACCCAAACATCTATAGAATGTACTGCTGTTATTAGAGATAACAACACTGTGGAAATTGTGGAATTTAGAAACCTGAAAATTGGAGACAAAGTTGTTTTAGGGAAATCTAAAGATGGAAGTGAAGGTATATACAAGCATTCTAGTGGATTTGATAACTTACCAACTGTAAGATCAGGGAGATCTGTTGAATCTTCATTTTCACGGGATTATGAAGACCTGTATGAATTACTAGAATATGAAAAGGGAAATAATGGATATGTAGTTTGAGTTCTAGGGCCAGCTGTGGTTTTTGATTATGACACTAGAGCTGCTTTATCAAAACTTGCTGAAAATGGGTATGTAAATTCTCTTATGGCTGGGAATGCTTTGGCAACCCATGATTTAGAGGGAGGTTTACTCGGAACAGCACTAGGTCAAAATATATATACTCAAGAATCCGCTGCAATGGGTCATTATAACCATTTAGATCTACTAAATGAAGTTAGACGCGCAGGTTCTATAGAAGCATTACTTGATGAAGGAAATATAAAAGATGGATTTATTAAAACCTGCATAGAAAAGAATATACCCATAGTTCTTGCTGGATCTATAAGAGATGACGGGCCACTTCCATCAGTTTATCATGATGTATCTTGTAGCCTTAATGCTATGAAAGAAGAAACAGATAAAGCAACAGTAATAATTTCTCTTGCTACGATTCTTCACTCAGTAGCAACTGCAAACTTAGCTTCATCTTATCGAGTTGTAGATGGACACGTAAGACCGGTATATTTTTACTGCGTAGACATTGCTGAATATGCAGTTAATCAAGTATCAGCTGCTAGAGAATACGTAGGTGTTAAAACAATAGTTACTAATGTTCAAGATTTTGTGGTTAACCTTCAAAAAAACTTGTGTTAATATAACTTCCAGCCTATTTATATTTAAAAGCACTTACATACATTATTATATTAGTAGGAGGAGATTTTAAATGAGTTTTGAATTACCAAAGTTTACACCGCCAGACTTCTCGCAATATCTTCTTGTTAATGCTCCAGACTGTAAAATCGAAGAAGTAATTAAAGAAGGCGTCGCGCATAAAGATTATCATTCATTATCAATATATCCTGAATATTTCAAGATTAAGGGGAAGTGGGTAATAGCTAATGAAAGCCGTATGGATAGCGTTGCAATTGTTACTCCAGATGATGACATAGATATTGTGGAACTTAGAAATTTAAAAATTGGCAATAAAGTTGTCGTAGGAAGAACTGAAGATGGAAGTGAAGGTATATATATGTATACTAGAGGGTTTGTTACTGATGATGTAGATGTTGATACCTTTGCATTTAGAAGTGGAAGATCAAGAGAAACCGCCTTCTCTAAAGATTACGATGAATTATATGAAATTATGCAATATGAAAAGGAACATGACGGAAAAATAGTTTGGGTTTTAGGGCCCTCAATTGCATTAGATGATAAATCGAGAGCTGCCTTTGCCTCAATAGTCAAAAATGGGTATGCTCAAGCTGTTTTATCTGGAAACACCCTTGCTACTTATGATTTAGAAAAAGCAATGTTCAAAACAGTTTCAGGTCAACAAACTTTTGAGTCCCGTGAAAATGCTCATTATAACTATATTGCAACTATAAATGAGGCTAGACGCGCAGGATCACTGGTCGAGCTTATAAATTCAGGGGTAGTTAAAGATGGTATATTAAAAGCTTGCTTAGAAAAGGATGTTCCTGTAGTACTTGCTGGTGGTATAAGAGATAGATATGCATTGCCAAATGTTTATGATAATGTGTATGAATCTCAAGATGCTATGAGAAAACATACTAGAAAGGCAACTATGCTTATATGTTTATCATCAGTACTTCATACGATAGCTGCAGGAAATATGACTCCATCGTACACTGTAAAAGATGGGATTGTTAGACCAGTATATATATATTCTATAGATATACAAGAGTTCTCTGTTAACAAATTATCTGATAGAGGAACATTAGAAGTTAAGACATTAGTTACAAATATCCAAGACTTTATAATTAACGTAGCGGAAGGATTAATCGTAAGCGTCAAATAGCCCCTATATATCATAATGCTGAGTCAGATATGTTGTTTCTCTTTTAATTTACAAATACTTATTAATTTCGTCACAATAATGACACAGAGAATTGCTATCATAAGTACATAGAAGGTAATTGATTTTTTTAATTAGAGTCCCCCTTTAATTAAATATAAATTTAATAGAAACCCTTAAAAGAACCGTTGTAATCTAAACGGTTCTTTTGTTGTATAAAAATAATATACTACCTTCTTCAATTACATAAAGCTTCTATAAATTATCAGCAATATAATATATTAATTTTTCAGTACTTTCCCATCCTAAACATGCATCCGTTATGGATTTTCCATAAGTGCCACACCCTACATCTTGTTTACCTTCTACAATATAACTTTCAATCATAAGTCCCTTTATCATTTTTTTGAGCAGAGGGTCATCTTTCCTACTCATTAACACTTCCCGAGCTATTCTTGGTTGCTCTTCATAAAGCTTCCTTGAATTTGCATGATTAGTATCTACTATGATAGAAGGGTTTAGAAGCTGGTGTTTTTCATATTCTTTAGCAATATTGATTAAGTCTTCATAATGATAATTTGGAATATTTTTACCATAAGCATCCACAGCTCCCCTTAAAACAGCATGCGCAAGTGGGTTCCCTGATGTTTCAACCTGCCAACCACTATATATAAA
>DHIM01000151.1:0-6755 GCA_002403785.1 Clostridium sp. UBA4746 | reverse complement strand
TTCATGCCTACAGGCATATCAATACCACTTACTGTAAATCTATGTTGCTGATTTTCTACAGAGCGAGCTCCAACTGCATGATAACTTAATAAATCTGAAAGATATGTATAATTTTCTGGATATAACATTTCATCTGCAGCAGGCATGTGATATTCACTTAATGCTTTTATATGAAGCTTTCTAATAGCCTTTAATCCTGCATCCAAATCGGGTTTTTTACTTGGGTCTGGTTGAGAGGCCATACCTTTATATCCTTCACCCGTAGTTCTCGGTTTATTTGTATAAATTCTAGGTATAATAATAATAGAATCTTTTACTTTTTCTTGAACTTTTGCAAGTTTTCCTATATATTCACACACCGAGTCTTCATTGTCGGCTGAGCATGGCCCAATTATAAGGATAAACTTATCAGATTCATTCTCAAAAACTTTCCTTATCTCAATATCTCTATTTTTTTTAATCTCTTTAATATGATTTGATAGAGGCATTTCTTGCATAATTTCCTCTGCAGTTGGTATTTTTTTTATAAATTTCGTACTCATATCACATTCCCCTCACTTTACTTATTTATTATCATCAAGTAAAAAAATGGTCTCCGCTATACTATACCCATTTTTTTTATAAAGACACCCTCTATCTGATATAATTGTTATATCCAACCTCAACAAAAATTCTAAAAGGAAGGTGTCACTGTGAGTACAATTATATCAATATTAGTTACATATAATCAACTATTACTTTCGCAAATAAATCAATTACTTGTTTTTTAATAAAATCTTCATATGCCTTTGTTGATTTTAATTTCCTTAATCTTAAGTAGAAACATCAATTCCTCTATGTTCAACTGCCGTAGAAAACACGATTTGTGTTTCTGTATTGCCAAATTTCTGCAATTCGTTAATAAAGGCATCAAGTTCTACAGTTGTATGATAAGCGACTGTAATAAGCATTGAATACTTTCCTGTTACACAGTTGCATTCAAGTACATTAGGACATGTTTCTACAAAAGGATAAAATTCTGGTTTTTGTTTTGGTGACATTTCTAAGTTTATAAAGGCTTTAATGTTATAGCCTAATTTTAGTGGATCAACCTGTGCAGAATATCCTGTAATAACTCCTGCCTCTTCTAGCTTTAAAACACGAGCTGACACGGCTGGAGTTGATAAAAATACCTCTTGAGCTAAATGTTTAAGCGAATAACGTGCATTTTCTTGGAAAAGTTCAATAAGTTTCAAATCAATTTTGTCCATTTGTTAGGCATTAGTAAGATTCATCTTATTTATGAATTTCTTACTAACATTCACCCCCTTTTTTATACTATTAAAATTACCTATATCTCGATTTTATTACAGATACCTAATATAATAAGGTCATTAAAGCAAATATGCAATCCATTCCTATACGATTCATTAAATATATTAACTTTGTATTGTATTTTTCACTTATATAGTATTCAAAATACTACTTTCAATATAAATTATTCAGATCATATTCAGCAGTAATTGTACTCCCTAACTTAAATTATATAAATATCTACTTAATAAAGTTAACTCCAATTGTATATTAATTAATTTAAATTAAGTATGGCATGCTTATTTTCAGCTTTTATTCACAAGTTTCCTCTAGTCATTTACATAAATATGAAACCATGTTAATCTTCATATATTGGAAATACGAAAAATATGAAAGAAGGAATTTATATGGAAACAAGAATAGAATCTGATTTAATAGGAAATATGAAAGTAGCAATGGATGCTTATTATGGTATTCAAACATTAAGAGCTCATAATAATTTTCATATTACAAATAGAGCAACTCATCCAGCGCTTATAGTAAGTCTTGCGGAAATAAAAAAATCAGCCGCTATTACAAATAGAGATGCAGATATGTTAGATACTAAAATTGCAAATGCAATTGTAAATGCTTGTGATGAAATTATTTCTGGAAAGTTTCATGATCAATTTATTGTTGATCCAATTCAAGGTGGGGCAGGTACTTCTACAAATATGAATGCTAATGAAGTTATTGCGAACAGAGCTATTGAGTTACTTGGTGGGACTAAAGGTAATTATAGTATTGTTAGTCCTAATGACCATGTAAATATGGCTCAATCCACCAATGATGTATTCCCCACTGCTGGAAAAATTGCAATTCTAAAAATGTTACCAAAAGCAACTGCAGAACTTCAGCGTTTATATAATTCTCTTGAATTAAAATCTTTAGAGTTTGATAATATTATAAAAATGGGACGAACTCAACTTCAAGATGCCGTTCCAATTAGACTTGGTCAATCATTTCACGCATATGCTTCAATGATAAAACGTGATATTAATAGGTTAGTTAATGCTGAGAAGGAAATGCTTACTTTAAATATTGGCGCCACGGCTATAGGAACTTCTATAAATGCGAGCCCAGAATATTTAGATAATATTATATCTAACCTTCAAAAAGTAACTGGATTTAATGTAGTTCAAGCCGAGGACTTAATTGACGCAACTCAAAATCTTGATGGATTTGTATGTGTATCAGGTGCTTTAAAAACATGTGCCGTAAATCTTTCTAAGATGGCAAATGATTTAAGACTATTATCAAGTGGTCCTAAAACTGGTATAGGTGAAATAAATTTACCATCAAAGCAAAATGGATCATCAATTATGCCAGGTAAAATAAATCCTACTATTCCGGAAGTAGTTTCTCAAGTAGCTTTTAATATTATAGGGAATGATTTTACAATAACTATGGCAGCAGAAGCAGGACAATTAGAACTTAATGCCTTTGAACCTGTTCTTTTCTATAACTTATTTGAATCTATTGAAACTCTTAAAAATGCAACTACAACATTTGTAGATAATTGTATTGTTGGAATTACCGCTAACAAAGAACGATGCGCAGAGCTTCTAAATGGTAGTATAGGAATAGTAACAGCACTCTGTCCTTATATTGGATACAAAAATTCAGCTGATATTGCAAAAATCGCTTTAAAAACTGGCCTATCAGTTAAAGGCATTGTTTTAAGCGAGGGAATTTTAACTACAAAAGAATTAGAAGAAATATTAGACCCAATTTCAATGACGCAAGTAGCTAAACCCTTAATTAGAAACAAAAGAGTAAATGTTGATAGTTGTGCCGTATAAAGATAGCAGGTACCATTTGAATTAGCAAAAAAACTAACTGCTTCTCTAAAACATTAAACTTCCAGTCTATGTTATCAAAAGAGATAATTTCTTCTCAATCGGTATTTATTATTAATTGAAAATAATTGTTTAAAAACATCTATTACTATGTTATTATTAATTTATAAACAAAACAACAGAATTTAATTATTGCGAGAACTGGAAGTGATTCCACAAAGATATTTACCTTCGTTAGATAAACTAAAAGAATTGCTAATACAAAGGAGATAGTCCAATGGTTCAAATTAAGTTGTTAGAGGTTTTAGAGGGTAGTACGATTTTATAAATAAGAGGTCTTTAAGATATGTAATAAGACAAAGAAAAAATACTTTAGTTAAAAAATTACTATTCTCTACTTAGTTAAAAATTAAATATACGTATATAGAAAGGGAGTTCATAAATTGATATGCTCCCTTTTATCAATTCCTGGTAAAAAAATCAACAGATCAGCTAAATATTTTTTTAGTATGTGACAGAATTTATCCTGCATTATGGTATTTACCTTTCAGCTATCTCTTTTATGTTTTAGTAGTTCTCCGATTTGGCTTTCTGCATGAGAGCAAGATTCTTCATCTGGATGGCTACTTGAAAAATAACCATATACTAAAGAACTAATTATTAAAATCACTGATATTATTATAGTTTTATAGCATTGATAAGATTAGCAATACACTGTATTAAACAATTATTCATTAATAGTTAAAACATCCTCCCTTTTTAAGCAAGTGGAGCAATAAAACGCCAAATAGATTCATAAATTTTTTTCCATATGCCCCGATTAGAATAAGTTTCAATATTGAATATTGTACAGTCTTTGATATCATTTAAAAATGTATCACGACATTTAATTGCAAAATCATTATTATAAATAAATGCATTGATTTCATAATTGAGACTAAAACTTCTAATATCAATATTTGCAGTGCCTACTGTTGAAACGTGATCATCTATAACAAGTGTTTTTGCATGAAGAAAACCTGAATGCAGATATACCTTTACACCATCCTTTAAGAGTTTCGCCACGTTTAATAAAGAAACAGCATAAATAGATTTTTTATCAGGTATACCAGGAAGCATAATTCTAACATCAACACCACAAGCTGCAGCAAGCCTTAGAGCATCTAATAAAGTTTTATCTGGAACAAAATATGGTGTCTGAATGTATAAATATTTTTTTGCAGTCGTGATCATTTTAACATAACCATCTTTTATAGTGTCATTTCGACTACTAGGACCACTTGAAAGTATTTGTACTCCTAGGGTTCCTTCTTCAATTGGACTATAGAAACTTTTTAATAACTTTTCATCAAACATCAATTTAGCTCTATTTTTCTTTGTAAAGCTTTGATTCTGCAAAAAAACCAAATCTGTCCAAAATCTTGTTTGGAGTGAAAGTACACTATTACCAGTCAAACGTATTGTTGTATCCCTCCATGGTTTATTTATCTTTTTTAAACCAAAATATTCGTCTCCCACATTAATTCCACCAGTATGAGCAATTTTCCCATCAACAATAACTATTTTCCTATGCAATCTGTAATTGACAAACAAAAAACTTTTTAACATCGATGGCAAAAATCTATATACATTCCCACCAGCTTCTTTTAACTCGTTAAAATCACTCATATGAGTATGTAAAGAACCAATACCATCATATATTAGCGTTACTTTTACTCCCTGACTTGCCTTTTCTTTTATAAGAGAAATGAATTCTTTACCAACATTATCTTTTGACTTGAAAATATAATACATTACTTCAATACTTTTTGTTGCATTTTTAATATCTTCAAAAATTCGAGAAAAATTTTCCTGCGCATTTATTAAAAGCTCTACATTATTATTTTGAGTGAAATAACACATTGCATTTTTTGAATTCATTTCTATCAAATCTTTGTATTTTTCAGTTTCCACTTCTTTAAACTGTATTTTATCCGCTGCAATATCATGAATTTGTTTATCGAGCACTTTATTGTACTTTTCTTCGATTTCACTCATACCATATTTTTTTGACATAACACGCATTCTATATTTACTTCCAATAAAGAAATAAAGAATAAAACCGACGTAAGGTAGAAAATAGAATACTAACAACCATGCAAATATAACTCTCGTATCACTGCGTTTTACAAAAATCAGTGTTAAAACAGATGCAATATTAATTACATACATAAGTATTAAAAAAACGTTTGATAAATTCATATTTCTCCCCCCTCAGTAATATTTATTTTAGTTGATTTTTCAAAGTTCTTCAAAGTATCCTATAGCTTTTGCACTCAATTATAGGAAATAATAATGAATCTCTTGCTAATAAAAATATTACATTATCTCATTTCAATTAGCAAGTATTATTGTCGAAGAATGTTAAATTTGAATGTACATACAAATTAATTAATATTTGACAAAAAATCAAATATTGTATAAAATATACATAATGTATGCGGATATTTTTATATTGGAATGAGACAACCGACAATGTAAAAGCTGTTACTGGTGTAGTTGTTAAGACAACCACCAGACCACTTAACTCAACAACATCTTTCCAAAGATATTTAGTTTATATAGTAGATATTTTAAATATTATAAAAAATATACTTCCAAATAAAAAGTAGAAGAGTTAAACAAGTACCTATATCAATATAATGACATTCTAAAAAAGGATATTAGTAAACCAATAGATGATTGCTGCATAATACAGGAGTCATTTTTTTAACCCTATAATAAAACCAAGAAAGGTATCACAGGAATTTAAAGAAGCTAAACTAAAGGGGGAAAATTTAATATGACTACACTTTCAGGAACTTTTATACAAGACTTACTTAAAAAGCACGGTAAAACCGTAGTTGATGATGACATTCTTTCAGAAGCAAAAAATATAATAAAAGATGAAATGTCTGAAAAGAGAAAGTCATTTAGAGCTGATATTTATAAGAAGCACGATAAAGAATATAAAGACTATAAAGCAGGAAAAACTACAGTGATTTCAGAGGTAGCGGAAGACATTTTACTCCAAGCACTTGAAAAATTAGGTAAAACAGAAATAGATGAAAAAGTTTTTGAAGAAGCAAAAGTGTTATATGATAAAAGAATTGCCAAGAAGTTTGCAAAGAAACAAACCTTAAAAAAATAATAAAGAAAAACTAGATGCTCTTCTTCCATGGTCTAAGGATTTGCCGGATAGTTGCAGAAAGCCACTAAAGAAATAATATCATAGCTCAGGCCTTAGGTTAAAGTGTGGGCTATTTTACGCTTACTTTCTAAATGACTTTATTTAATTCTATATCTAAATTAAGAATAAAAGATATACTAAAAGAAAATGACCACCACAAGGATGACTAGATTATTTTACGGAAAAACTTATGCGCGTTGATGCATCACCTTTTGGTAAGGGAATAAAAGGGTTTGTAATATCTGTTATAATATTATATATAGCGCAATTCATAGTTCCTGGCATGGGAGTAACTATATTAGGCGCAATATTTGCTTCAATAGTCATTGGAGTACTAGATGCTGTACTTCCTGGAAGAGCTTTATAATCACTAATGTAAGAGTAGCAGTACTTGTTGGAATTAACATAGAAAGGAT
>DHIM01000168.1 GCA_002403785.1 Clostridium sp. UBA4746 | reverse complement strand
ATTTTCCGATATACACTTTTAATCATTTTCCAAAAATATGGTATAGATATTCAATACAAGTCATTCCAATGGACACAAGGGTATAGAAGTACATAATAAATCATTATATTAATCGAAAGAAAGAAACCTCTGATTTGTAGATGTTTCTTTTAATATTATTTTGATTTTTTAAGGTCTTTAGATAATTTATGTTACATAAATTATCTAAAACTCTAGTTCAGTTACTCAAGTTAAATAAGTTTGCAAAATAAGACATTTACTTGTTCAACTTTAAACGATATAAAAACCATTTAACAACTAGTATCCCAACAAATATCTATATTTCAGTTGCTCTGAAAATATATGTGGACAAAACAATACAAAACAGCAAAAAAAATCTCAAGCGACCGTAAATAAATTTACTTTTTTTATTGCTTGTGTTTTTTTGTCCACGATATAAATAGCATTTCTAATATTTCTTGAATTTTGAAGTTATTATTTGCCTAAAATGAAAAGTTGTATGTACCACATTAGTAATGGTCAATATCCCAGCACATTGAGACCTTTTAGTATACTTACACAAATATTTATTACCCAAAGTTCTCTCAATTTCCTTTGCTATAAGGTAAACCTCATCATTATCCCAATCTTTGTTGTATTTTTTTTTACATTTCTCTAGTTTATCTCTTGTTCGAAAAGAAACATCACCAAAAAATATTTTGCCTGTTTTAGTTAACATATTAGAAATCAACTTAATAAAACTAATTTTTTCTTCATCCGTCAAGTGGTGAATTGCATATGTGCTAATTATGAAATCAAAATGACTGTTTTTAATTTCATCTGGCAACCCCTTAGAAAAATCATAACTTATTAAGTTTGCTTTTGGCATTTTCAGTTTAGCAATATCTATCATATTACTTGAGAAATCAATACCTGTAATACTATACCCATTATTATATAGTTGTGTAGTTAAAATACCAGTTCCAAACCCAATATCTAGAATATTCGCATTGCTTTTTTTCCTAACTTGTTTATAAATATAGTTTAATACATCTTTGTAACCATCAAATGGATATTCGTTACTTTCATCACTAAGATTTACGCTTTTGTCATAACCATTAGTCCACAAATCAAATCCTGTACTATCTAACATGATTTTTACCCCCCACAATATAATCGAATGAAAAATAACTTTTGAGTAAATTATTATGTTTTCCACTGGCTCATCACGGTTTACTTTTAAACTACTTTAGTATACTTTAGTAATTCTATAAATAATATAAAATTCCTCCCCAAATAAAAACTAACCATACTAAACCCTTATTTCACACTAGCATCTTATATCTAAGCCTACTGTAATAAAGGGAATACAATTTACATAAAGTAAATAAAAGTAGCTTACAAGTAAAGTATCATATCATATATTTTATATTATCCGGGTTGTTATACCAAATTAAGAGAAATCTTATAGAAAATAATAAAAAACTATGAGTGAACAATGTCATGTATAAAGTGATAAATAATGCATAAAAGTAGTGTATAGTCTCAATTAGACATAAGTAATGCCAATAGCATAGTAGTTAAGGGCATACATAAGAGTTATTCAAACTCTACTTTAATATTCATTATAGCTATAACTATTTTATCTATTGTAGTATTTGTTGGTTGAAGCTCTATGAAAACATCAAATGACTCAATAGCCATTACAAAAACAATTTATTTAGGCACACTCAAAACACTAGTTTCTGATAAGACAATAACACAAACTCAGTTAAATCAAGTGCTTTATTAACGAATGTGAATGAAAGTAAAGGTTGTATTGATGGATCAAATGGATTAGTAGTCCCTAAAAGTAGGTTAAGAGTATATAAACCTTAATTTTAACGAAATATCAATAACTTACCTCATTTAATCTATAGTAGATCATGAAGCTCCTTCTTAAATTACGTCATAAATCAAAGGCATTCAAAATAATATCTTGAATGCCTTTGATTTTTTGTCATATTCAAAATAAAACAAATTAAGTTTATGTAAAACGAGCTTTATATTTTCCGGAGTTTTGTTTGTTATTATATGTCGAAATGTAAAGAAAAATAATATATCTTAATAAAAGGTATATACTCATACAATATAGAATATTAATGTGAGTATATACCTATTTAGGGAAATGAGGAAGTACGTTCTGTAATTGGGCACCTGGAACGTATGGAGTTTATGGTGTAACCCAACCAATCTGTGTAAGCAGATTGGTTTTTTTTAGCCGTTTTATTTATAGCTTCATAGAAAAGCCATAATAATATATCAAATTCAGTTAGTAAATAAATTTTTACTCATTGACCATACTCCTATCCCCACTATCATTATTTAACGATGCATCATAATTTTGAAATAAGATAAATTTCACTTATTCTTGTTAAAATTATAACATATATAATTGTAACTTGAAAATATAATTATGTATGCTATGATAGTGTAGACATGAAAATGCAAAGTATATACTACTGAATATATGTTATAGAGTCAAGACAGGTACAGTGTTTCATGGCTTTTATTGTTAATATTTTAACGTTTACTACTAGGTATATATATCTGAAAACCCTAAATTCTATCTATATAACTGGGGGTAATATTGTAATTTAACCGTCGTGAACATCCATATTGGAATTCTATATTTAATTATATTGTAGAAAATATGAAGTAATTTAATGGATAACACAGTATAATAATAAAAATGTATTAAGGGGGATTGGAATGGCATATTTAGTTGTGAGGGGTAAGAAACAATCAATTTCCAACTGGGGAAATATGGATAAGAGGTGTAGTTGTGACGCTAACTACTATACATTATTAATGAATCCAATATATATAGTATTAAGAGCAGGAAAAAAACCAACAGTATTCAAGAGTAGAACGAATGAAGCATATTCAGAAAGAAAAAATTTAGGCGGCAGAGCTATTAGTTTTAATGGGTGCGTGTGTGAAATGGATATAATAAGCAAAAATTATAGAGTATTTGGTGCTATGAGACCTTCACAATATAACTGGGGTACATCAGAAATTTGTAAGGAAACTGGCAAAAAGAAATATGGTATTTTGCCTTCTGAAAAATCTACGAAATGGGGAAAGTAAGTACTGATGATTTTTTCTCTTAATTCATTAGGAGAGTATGTGAGTGGTTTTGTTTATACAAAATTGCTCACATTTTATATGTATTTAAATTCTTTTCACTGTAAAATGCACTTGGTGTTATACACCAGGTGTATTTTTTATTATATGAAAAATTATTCTATGTATATTTAATGGGAGTTAGGTACAATATTATCCACAGGAGCTACTTTATTTTAAATCCATTTCATGTAAAAAATCAGCTAATTGTAATAGTAATGATTTAATTAATTAAAATATCATGGCTTTAAGTTGAAAATGAGTTAAATGGTTGGAAAGTAAGTAAATGTTTAAATAAATTATCAAAATAAATGACTAGTGAAAGGACATACTAATATGAGAGAAATAATATTACATTGTTTTCAATGGAAAATTTCAGATATAACTAGAATTTTAGATAAAGTAAAAGAGTGTGGTTATACCTCCATACAGGTTACTCCCGTGCAACCTTGCAAAAAAGGAGATGAATGGTGGACGTACTATCAACCGCTATCATTTAAAATAGGAAATAGAAGTGGCACAAAGGAAGATTTAACAGAATTATGTTATAAAGCTAATAAAATGGGAATTAAAATTATCGTTGACGTGGTATTACGACATTTAGCGGGTGATGAAAGTGGAAAGCTAATACCAAGTCAAACCGTAGACCCAAATCTACGAGATAACCCTAAATTTTGGACTAACGCAAAAAATACAGTGGATTATGGCAATAGAAATGCAGTCGTTAACGGTGCTTTTGGATTACCAATGTTAAATTACAATGACTCAGAGTTACAAAATATTTATATGAATTTTTTAAAAGAACTAAAAAATATTGGAGTTGGTGGGTTCAGAATCGACATGGGGAAGCACTTTGCATTAGAAAGTGAAGGAAGTTACTTTTGGAAAAGGGTATTTGGCGAATTTGGAGATATGTTCAACTATGCTGAATGTGTTGAATCCAGTGAAGAACTACTAGACAAGTATACAACTTTTATCAATGTGTTAACTGATAGTGATGCAACCAATAAGAGTAAGATGGTTATTTATGTAATGTCACATGACACCGAGGAAAGTTGGGGATTTACTAAAAGTATGGATGATAATGTGATAACATTAAAATGGGATTTATTATTAAAAAATCATAAAGAAAGTAATGTATTATTTTATGTTAGGGCATATTCAGATTTATGGAAAATGGAAAATATTAAAAATATCAATTTGGCAGGGTAAATTATTGCTAGGGTTAATGCTTATATTAACAGTATCTCCACCAGTTGGTCATGGGGAGCATTATAATTGTATAACATTATAGAATTTAAAAAGACTGTAGATAGATTTGTTTTTGCACAAATCTATCTACAGTCCGATAAATTCCTTTAATTTGTGAATTTTATCCCTTAGTGTTAATAACTTTTTTATACTAATCGAAAGATTTTTTCTTGCCACCAGCTTTAAAGTTAGCTAACTTCTCTAAATATAGCAATATATAATTTGCGACTAAAGCAAGCCCTGCAGCCATTGTGGTTCCCCAAAGTATTTTTGGAAGATAATCCAATCTAAGTCCATCAAATAAAATAACTCCTCATCCATTATAACATCGTAATAACAACAATGCCTACTAAGAAAGTATGAATAATTGGGTATACTTTAATACTAAAATAAAAATATGTCAATATGATCTCCAACAAATTTCAAAAAATACAAATAGTATCAAAGCACCATTATTAGCTACAACAATTAATAGTTAGTACGATAATACCGTAACTGTCATATAATTTCGAACACCCTTTTATATCTACTGAAGAAGTCGGTTCTTCAACAAATTAATTACTGCGAGTAAAGGTGTGGGTATTGAAGTAAGAATAAAAATTTAATTAGTATGAAAATATAATTAAAATCATAAAGGAATAAGCCACCCATTTTTATGTATAATCATGACGAAAAAAAAGTTTGAGTTAAACTTGTAATGTTTGTCTCTTGTGTATATAATAAAAGTATACGGTTTAGGTATACATTTCACGAAGACGTTTACAAAAATGTTAATAAGTTAAATATATTTATAAGATGTATTCCAAAGGTAAAAAAGAATTGGAAGAGTCACCAGAGTTTGATGAGTTTTGCATGCGGAAGCTCAATGTGGTGGTATTACAGAGTTCACAAAGCGACATTCATGAAACCGCATTAATTTAAAGGAGGTATATGTATGTTTTTTAAGACTATGGAACAACATGAAAATTTGAGGACAAAAATCAGAGAGTTTGCAGAAGAGGAAGTTAAACCTATTGCGTTTATGCTGGATCAGGAAAATAAATTCCCTGATGAAGCAATTAATAAGTTAGCTACTATGGGGATGATGGGGATCCCATATCCAAAAGAGTACGGCGGAGCAGGGCTGGACATAATTAGCTATGCAATTGCCGTTGAGGAATTATCAAGAGTGGACGGTGGTACAGGTGTAATTCTTTCAGCTCATACATCTTTGGGGACATACCCAATTTCCGCCTACGGGACAGATGAGCAAAAACAAAAATACTTGGTTCCATTGGCAAAGGGAGAGAAACTTGGCGCATTCGGTCTTACTGAGGAAAATGCTGGTAGTGATGCCAGTGGTACGGAGACCACTGCTGTCTTAGACGGTGATTATTACAATTTGAATGGTGAAAAAATCTTCATCACAAACGCAGGTAAGGCCGATATTTACATTGTGTTTGCAGTAACTACACCCGATATTGGTCTTCGTGGCATGAGCGCGTTTATTGTGGAGAAGGATTTTGAAGGCTTTAGCTTCGGTAAGCATTACGATAAGATGGGTATTCGTTCGTCAGCCACAGCAGAGCTAATTTTCAACGACGTGAAAGTCCCTAAGGAAAATCTATTGGGTAATGAGGGTGATGGTTTTAAGATTGCTATGTCAACTTTGGATGGTGGACGTATTGGTATTGCGGCTCAGGCTCTTGGCATTGCGCAGGGCGCTTATGAGCATGCTCTGGAGTACTCAAAAGAAAGAGTTCAATTTGGTAAACCTATCTGTGAGCAACAGATAATTGCTTTTAAGTTAGCCGATATGGCAACAAAGCTTAGAGCAGCTAGATTACTTATTTACAGTGCGGCAGAGCTTAAACAAAATCATGAGCATTACAGTATGGAAGCTGCTATGGCGAAACAATACGCTTCCGACGTTTGCCTTGAGATTGTAAACGACGCTCTTCAAATATTTGGTGGAAACGGCTATTTGAAAGGTATGGAAGTTGAGCGTGCTTACAGGGATGCTAAGATTTGTACAATATATGAAGGAACTAATGAGATTCAACGTGTGGTTATCGCTGCTCATATCATAGGTAAGATGCCCAAAACTGAGCGCGCAAGTAAAGGTTCCAAGGGTGGACCTGCGACAGGTTATCGTAAGAAAGTGATTTTTAAGAGTGGAACTGCTAAAGAAAAAGTCGATGCTCTTGTGGATGCTCTTAAGGCAAATGAATATGATTTTACAGTTGGAATTCCTTTGGATACTCCTATTACTAAGGCTGAAAGGGTAGTCAGCGTAGGTCTAGGCATAGGGGAAAAAGGAAATATGAAGCTTATAGAAGACTTGGCGGTTCAAGCCGGTGCAGCGATAGGATCTTCACGTCCGGTAGCCGAAACACTTAAATATTTACCACTGAATCGTTATGTTGGTATGTCTGGTCAAAAATTCAAGGGAAATCTTTACATTGCCTGCGGTATTTCAGGTGCAGGTCAGCATTTGAAAGGCATAAAGGATGCTACTACAATCGTTGCTATTAATATAAATCCTAATGCAAAAATTTTTAAGAACTCAGACTACGGTATCGTTGGCGATTTAATGGAAATCTTGCCACTACTCACTGCTGCTTTAGACAACGGAGAACCAAAGAAGGAGGCCCCACCAATGAAGAAGATGAAAATGGCCGCTATGAAGAAATTTATTCCAACTTGCAAACATTATGTATGTAACGGATGCGGTTATGAATACGATCCTAGCATGGGTGATCCCGAAGGCGAAGTAGCTGAGGGTACTCTCTTTGAAAATATACCGCAGGAGTGGACTTGTCCTGCTTGTGGTGAAGAAAAAGATATGTTTTTAGAAGTCTGATTCCTATAATAATTAATTATAATAATGTGTTTTTAGTGTAAAGGAGGATTATATTTATGTATTGTGTTAGAAAAATAACTGAAGATCTTTATTGGGTTGGTGGAAGCGACCGTCGCCTTGCTCTGTTTGAAAATATTCATCCCATTCCAAGAGGTGTTTCCTATAACTCTTATCTATTAATAGATGAGAAAACAGTACTCTTTGATACAGTAGACTGGTCAATTTGCCGTCAGTTTCTTGAGAATATTAAAGAGGTTCTAGGCAACAAATCTTTGGATTATATGGTAATTAACCATATGGAGCCGGATCATGCAGCGTGCATTGAAGAGATTATTCTTCGTTATCCGGATGTAAAGATTGTATGCACCAAAAAGGCCTCCATGTTAATGCATCAGTTCGGTTTCATTATCGATGGCGAGGTAATAGAAGTTAAAGAGGGTGATACTATGTCCTTTGGAAAACATAACGTTGCATTTGTGGCTGCTCCAATGGTACATTGGCCAGAAGCTATGGTGACATATGATACTACCAATGGTGTACTATTTTCAGCTGACGCCTTCGGTTCTTTTGGCTCCTTGGATGGTAAATTGTTTAATGACGAAATGAACTTTGACCGTGATTGGATTGACGATGCCAGAAGGTATTATACAAACATTGTAGGCAAGTATGGTCCTCATGTTCAGGATCTTTTGAAGAAGGCGAGCACTATTGACATCAAGATTATCTGCCCGCTACATGGACCGGTATGGCGGAATGATTTGGGGTACTTGTTAGATAAGTACGACAAGTGGAGCAGGTACGCGCCTGAGGAAAATGGAGTAATGATCGTTTATGGAACAATGTACGGCAATACGGAGGCTGCTGCAAGCGACTTGGCAACAAGGCTCGTGGAAAAGGGAATGACGAATGTGGTTATGTATGACGTTTCAAAAACTCATGTGTCATATTTGATTTCTGAGACATTCAAATATAGTCATGTGGTTCTTGCCTCTGTAACCTACAACTTGAAGATTTATCCACCGATGCTTGCTTATATAATGGATATGAAGGCATTAAATCTTCAAAAACGTACTTTCACTCTTTTAGAAAATGGCTCTTGGGCTCCTCAATCTGGCAAATTGATGCGTGAACTTTTGGATGGGATGAAAGAAATGACTATTTTAGACAATGAGATGTCTTTGAACTCTAGCATGAAAGAAGATGATGTGGATTCAATGGAAAACCTTGCTGATAGCATTATTGAGTCAATGAAGTAATTTCAGAAAAACATAGATTTGGGATCAACTCATGAATAAAATTCGTGAGTAGATCCATTTTGGTGTACATGTTAATATATAAATTTATATTAGGCTTTTGTGGGGAACATCATATATAGTGTTTTTTATATTCATTTAATTTTGGAGAGGTTATAGGTAATTTAAATGTGAAATTTTAAAAAAACTATTGACAAAACGGGGTAAAAATTTTACTGAATAACTTTATCAAATGATTATACTTTAAGGGGAAATATAACATGAAAATAACACGAGAAGCAGATTATGGACTTAGAGTAGTACTTCACTTATGTAAATTAGGCTATGGTGAAAAGGTAGAAGCAAAAGTAATTTCAGAAAAAGAGGGTATACCGTTAAGATTTCTTTTAAAACTTTTAAGAAAGCTTATACAAGTAGATATTCTAAGATCTTACAGGGGAGTAAAGGGAGGATATGCTATAAACAAATTGCCAGAGCAAATAACATTAAAAGATGTTATAGAAGCAATAGACGGTCCAGTATGTGTTAATAGATGTGTAATTGAACCAAACTTTTGTAATTTGAATAAAAGTGGTGTATGTATTGTGCATAGAGCTATGACAAAAGTACAAAAGAATTTAAATGCAGAACTAGAAAGTATAAATTTTGGACAACTAGTAGATGGAGAAGTTTAAACCCTCGACTAATTAGTCGGGGGTTTTCTTATGCTTTAATTTATCCTAAGTTAAAAATCTTGTTTAGTTACCTTACTTTAAAATACTAGGTTCAATTGTCGAGGTGGAATTAAGTCGTTCAATCTCTATATTTAGCGAAGTTATTTCATCATTGAAGGTTTTGTTTTTAGTCTCTAAAGCTTCTATTATAATTTGTAGAGACTCAGCTTTGCTTTTGAAAGTTTCATTTTCAATTTTTAAAGATGAATTTTCATTTTGATAATTGTCAAACTTAATTTGATAATTATCAGCTTTTTTTGTTAGTCGCTTATTGCCACCACTTAGTGTGAATTCCTTTTGAAGTCCCAATAAAGTAACTACTATAGCGCCTATAATTGCAGATACAAAAATTATAAGTGCCAAGGAAATGTAAAATTTTGTAGAAAAGAAATTAACAGATATTACTGCGGCATTTTGAATACCAAATAAGGCTACTATTATAGCAAAAACTAAAGAAATTATAAAACCAATTCGCATTAGACATTACCCCCTCGTATTTACTTACTATGTATAATCAAACTATAGCATATTTTTATCATCGTGAATATGCTGTTAAAGTATTAATTAATATATTTCAATTATGTATCAAATCAAACATTATTATTGATATATAACCTCCGAAACAGCAAAGTAAAAAAGTTTAAACTTCCCCTAAAATGTAGAGGGAGTTTAAGCTTTTTATGACCATTTCTCTGCCCACTCTTGAATTTCATCCATAGTTTTTTCTAAGTCTTTGCCTTTATCCGTAAGTGAATACTCTATGCGTACAGGCATTTCAGGATAAACATCACGAATAATAATGCCTTGTTCTTCTAAGTCCTTAATTCTTTCTGTGAGCATACGTGCACTTAAGGATGGAATGACTTTTTGCATATCAGAAAATCTTTTAGAACCACTTAATAAAGTACGTATAATTAATCCAGTCCATCGTTTTCCTAAAATCTCGAAAGCTGCCTCAAAGTGTGGACATAAATGAAATTTATCCATAATAATCATCTCCCTTAATTATTTTATCATATTTACTTGACAAAAGTAAGTAGGTTATTATAATATACTTATATAAAGTAAGTTGGTACTGTTAAGTGTGTAGGTTATTTTTAGTAACGAATCTATTTTAAGTAATAATGGTAATGTAAAAGCCATATTTAAGTTTTAAAAAATATATTAAATAATGAAATGGGGAATGTATAAATGTTAAAAGTATTATATATCACTGCAAATCCGAAAACCAAGGAAAATTCTTTTAGTTTATCTGTAGGAAATGAATTTTTAGAAACTTATAAAAGGGCTAATCCACATGATGAAATAATAAGTTTAGACTTATATAAAACTGAAGTTCCATTAATTGATGAGATAGTGTTTAGTGCTTGGGGAAAATTTGCAAAAGGGTTTACCTTCGAACAACTAACTTCAGAAGAACAAAATAAAGTAGCATCTATGAATAATTTATTAGAACAGTTTTTAGCTGCTGACAAATATGTGTTTGTTACACCACTTTGGAATTTCACAATACCACCAAAGATGAAAGCATATTTAGATAATATATGCATAGTGAATAAGACATTTAAATACACAGATAATGGACCGGTTGGATTATTGTCTGGTAAAAAAGCAGTTCATATTCAGGCTAGAGGGGGAGTGTACTCCAGTGGTCCGGCAGCCGATTACGAATTGGGAGATAGATATATAAATACAATATTAAGCTTCATTGGAATTACACATAAACAATCAATTATTGTAGAAGGTATGAATGCAACACCAGATAAGGCAGATGAAATAAAGGCAAAAGCAATAAGTGAAGCTAAAGAAGTAGCAAAGAAATTTTAAGTTTATGTTTAATTTAATTTATAAGTTAGGGGATACTTCATTGGGAGTATCCCCTAACTTATAAATCAATTAGATTTAGTAAGTTCTTGTACCCATCCATACCACTGAAAAATAAAATATATAATACGACCGCTATATATTGAGTTTATAACCTTTCTTAAGATCCTTAAATACACCTTCTTTGGCTTCAATGACAATCTTAGCTCCCATTATTTTAGTAACAACTTGTCCTGGTTTTAAATTTTCTATTTTTTTTATAATTCGCATGTCCTCATTTAGAAATAATACATCAATATTAAACTTCATAAAAAATGTATGGATGCTATTACAAGGCTTTAGCAAAAGGGCATCATAATGAGGTCTCTTTCTAAACATATACCCTATCAGCCTTTTGCTAAACGAATCAGCTATGAATACATTGATTATAGTTACACCATTATATTTTAAGTCTTTAATCATAACATCACCTCTAGAGTATTTTAGAAATTTTGATAAGAGCCGGACCTAAAATTATAATAAATATTGAAGGAAAGATAAAAAATATAAGTGGAAATAGCATCTTTATTGGTGCTTTCATAGCTTTCTCTCTTGCTACTTGCTTTCTATGTTCTCTAAGACTCGCTGACTCAATTCTTAGAACATTTGCAAGACCAACACCTAAATCATCTGCTTGGATTAAGGATGTAAGTAGCATAGATAGTTCTTTTACATCACACCTTAAGCTCATATTTTTAAGGGCTACTTTTCTTTGTATACCCATACGTACTTCTTTGAGAGTTTTTGCAAATTCATCACATAACTCTCCATTTATATTTGCAATCACTCTTCCCATGGCACCATCAAAAGACAATCCTGCTTCAACGCTTACTGTAATTAAGTCTAGTGTATAGGGTAATTCTTTTACAATTTGATTTTTTCTTTTTTGAATTTTTTTTGAAAGATAAAAATTAAGATATGTGCTAATTAGTAACATAATTAGTGATGCAATGGTAATTGATTTCAAAAAATTCGTTCCAATTATATAGCTTAATATCCCAAATAAAATTGAAAGAATAAGCATAATCATAATTCTCGTATACATCCAATTTTCAATCGTGTTATTTTTAAGTAATCCCGCCTTTTCTAATTTTTTCTTAAGTAATGTAATTTTTTTGTTTGGCATTGCTCTTATTATAAATTGGCTTAGCTTTTGATAAAAAGGAATAAGCATTCTTTGCGAAAAGGAGTCTTTTTCAATATCTGCTATATTATTAGTCTCAGTATCAATATCTTTTACTTGTTTTATCCTGTATTCAATGGTCGTCCGACTTTTATTTAAGATTAGCATAGTTCCATAAATGAACATAAATATAGCTACAAAACATATAAATACTACAACATATAACAATATTACCACCTCAACCATTATTTATATTTTTATTACATATCAATTTTAATAATTTTTCTAATCATAATCAAACCTATTATTTGATTTATAAATGCAGCTATTATCATTCCTAGCCCAATGGGTGTAGTAAACAAAAGCATAATATATTCTTTATTAAATAAATAAATGGTAATACCTAAGAAAAACGGAATAAGCATTACAATAATTCCAGATAATCTACCTTGTGCCGTCAAAGTTTTAAGTTCATTCTGAATCTTTTGCCTCTCCCTTATGGTATCAGAAATATTATCCAATATCTCTGATAAGTTTCCACCTATGTCCTTTTGAATCAAAATAGCATTTACTATTAGTCTAAGATCCTCCGACTCCATTTTATTTAACAGATTTTTCAAAGCAATTTCTTCTGAAATGCCTAAACTCATTTCCTTTAGTAGTTTTTTAAATTCTTTAGCAAAAGGATCTTTTGTTTGTGCAGATACTGCAGTTATAGCTTGTAAAAAAGAATAACCTGCTTTAAGTGAGTTTGAAATAATCATTGTACCTTCATTTAGCTGTTCATTAAAGGTCTTAATTCTTTCTTTTTTTCTATGTGAAATAATAAATTTGGGTGTGTTCCAAATTATAGTAAACATAAAAAAAACAATAATAAAATCCTTGGAAAGTATATATGCTAAAAAAGCAAAAGCTATTGATGTAAGAATTTTTACTACTAAGAGTTCTTCTACTGTAATAGGTATATCACTTTTAATTAAGTCAATCACTAATTTTCTATCTTGTTTTTCATTAAATTTAATATTGGGAATTAGATTTGCTAATGTTTTTAAAAATTTTATTTTAGTGCTTTCAGTATTTTCATTTTTATCTTTAATTGCATAATTAGCATCATAAAATTTTAGTTTATCTATGGCTTTTTCCTTATAAAACATAGCTAGTAACATGGCACTTATCAGTGACCAAACACAGAAAAAAATAAGAAGCATTATAACATATATCATATTCATCACATCCACTTTTAATTTTTAGTGAAGAATTGAGGTTACTAGTAAAAGATGCCCGGTGGTATATTAATACCTCTCTCTTTGAATTTCTCAAGAAATTTAGGCATTATACCTGTAAATACATATTCCCCTTTGACCTTACCTTTATTATCTAGTCCACTTTGCTCAAATTTAAAAATATCTTGAAGGATTATAATATCCCCTTCCATCCCTTGAACTTCTGTTATATGGGTTATTCGTCTAGTACCATCCATAAGTCTTGACTGTTGTATAATTAAATCAACAGCTGATGCTGTTTGATCTCTAATTGCTTTAATAGGTAGATTCATCCCTGACATAAGAACCATAGTTTCAAGTCTTGATAACATGTCTCTTGGAGAGTTCGCGTGACCAGTTGTTAGGGAGCCATCATGACCAGTATTCATAGCTTGAAGCATATCTAAGGTTTCTCCTGCACGTACTTCCCCTATGATTATTCTGTCAGGTCTCATTCTTAGACTGTTTTTAACTAAATCCCTTATACTTACTTCACCTTTTCCCTCAATGTTTGCGACCCTTGTCTCAAGTCTCACAACATGTATTTGAGAAAGTTGTAGCTCGGCTGCATCTTCAATAGTAACAATTCGTTCTGTATCAGGTATAAAGGAAGAAAGTACATTTAAAGTGGTGGTTTTTCCACTACCAGTTCCACCTGAAACAACAATATTCAAACGCCCTTCAACACAATATTTAAGGAGTTCTGCCATCTTTGAACTCAAGGTTCCAAAATTTATTAAATCTTTTATTTTAAAAGGATCCTCGGCAAATTTTCTTATGGTAATTGAAGGTCCGTCAATAGCTAAAGGAGGAATTATAGCATTTACTCTAGAACCATTGGGTAATCGTGCATCAACCATAGGAGAACTCTCATCTATTCTTCTTCCAATAGGCGCAACAATTTTTTTAATAACATGCATTACATGGTTATCATTTTTAAATTTAGCATCTGTAAGAATTAGTTTACCATCACGTTCAATATAAACATGATTGGGACCATTAACCATAATTTCAGTTACACTTTTATCTGCAAGTAAGGCTGTAATAGGTCCAAATCCAATAATCTCATCCAATAATTCTTCTTTTATTATTTGCTTTTGATTATTTGTCATGTTCAGAGATTCTTGTTCAATATGCTTTACAACAATAAGATTTATTTCGTGCTTTAATTCTTCATTTTGGTCTGATATATCATTAAAATCTATATCTAGCTCGTCTATTACCCTATTTTGAATTTTTATCTTTAATTCAGAATAGGGATCTACTTCTTTTTCATTAAGTTTATTACATTTTTTATCTACATTTATCTCTTCTAATCTCTTTATAAGGGACATATAATCACCTCTAATTTGCTAAGTCCTTACACATTATAGCAATAGCTTTTCCTATTTTTAGCTTATCATATTTAAGATTATCACAGAAGGGCTGTCCTTTGTTAACCGAGATACTAACTGTATTTTGCTCCTCTGGGATCACAGCATAAATACCATCACTGAATGCTCCCTGTACTTCTGACTTGCTGATTCCGTATTTAGTAGTAAAATTATTAACAATCAATTTTACTTTGTCTTTATCATAACCAAGGGAGTGCATAACTCCCAGACCTAATTTAGTGTTCTTAAGAGCAACGATTTCCATGGTAGTAACAAATAGTACTATTTCTGAAAAATCTAAAATATAAAGGGTACTATCATTAAAATTAATACCGGTATCAATGATAATCAGTTCATAATGTTTCTTCATTATTTTCATCAATTTTTCAATACTATCTTTCCCAATATACTCTGCTGTTTCGGGTTTTGAAGGTGCAAAAAGGATATGAAGATTTTCATTAAATTCATATAAATAACGTTTTATATTCTCGTAAGAGTCCAGTTGTCCGTCCTCAATAACATCAAGAATATTTTTTTTTGCATACTGATTTACCAACATTGATATGTCTCCAAATTGCAAATCTAAATCTATAAGCAGAGTTTTTTTATGATACTCACGACTTAAGGTCACAGCGCTATTTAGCGCTAAAACAGATTTTCCTACTCCTCCTTTGGAACTAAAAAAGGTTATGGTTTTTGCAATAAGTAGCTCATTTTCGAATGTTCCATTCACACCCTTATTCTTATACTTTTCATAGGTAGAAGTTATAGTATTAACTAAAACATCATAGTTAAAAGGCTTAATAATGTATTCTTTTGCTCCATAAAACATAGCCTTTTTCAAATATTCACTTTCAGCTTGAACAGACATAATAATTACGGTAACAGCAGGAAATAGAGCAGTGATTTTCTCTGTAGCTTCGAGACCATTAAGCACAGGCATATTAATATCCATTAATACGATATCCGGATTTATATTTGGGATAAGTTTTATAACTTCTTCTCCATTGCTTGCTTCACCAACAATTTCAAAGAAGTTATTCTCTAAATTTAATATTTTCTTTATTACATTTCTGGTTTCTAGTATGTCATCTGCAATTAAAATTTTAATTTTGCTCATTCTCTCACCCCTATTTCTCTAATACTGGGATTTTAATGCCTGTTCCAGATTTGATTAAGTTTTGCTCCTCAATCCCATTAACTTGTTTTATTAATAAATAATTTTTAGGATCTCCATAAAAAGCCCTACTTATTTTTTGCAGTGTGTCACCTTGTTTTACCGTATAATAAACGTATTTTTCAAACTTATAATTGCCTAAGCTAACTTTCTTCGCCTCTGCTGCTTTAGTTTTGTATTCTGGAAATAAATTTGGCATATTATTTAAATCATCTAGGAGAAGTTTTTGCCAAGTTGCTCCATCTGTTTTATAAATATAATCCGGTTGTAATGGTCTTAATACCAATTTTAATTGACCAATTTCTTCCGCAAGTGTTAACTTCTCTGCTGCTGAAATTGGAACAGATAATGTTATTAAGTAATTAGTTGGTATCACCACTCTTTGCGTACCCTCTCTATTAAGCGCTTTATCTATAGCTAATACCTGAATGTTTTGAAGCAATATTTTTGTTAAATCAGGTCTAATGATTTTTTGACCATCCTTCTTCTCTGATAAAAATAGAATTATATCAACAAAATCCCCTTGTTTAATAAGGTCAGACACGCCTGTACTTCCATTAATATTTATGGAAATAGCTCTATTATTACCTTTTATTTTTAAACTCAATTCATTATCAAGTTTATTTATCAACTTGTCGTTATAAAATCCTTCATTTTTTAAAATAATTTCTTTGGTATATTTTCCTACAATATTGGAAGAATTCTTTACATAATCATCAAATATTGTATTGTCATTTATTTTAATTTCCTTAACCATTTTTTTATCTATTAAAACTCTTGGGGCTATTGTTTCAGCAGCAACTAAAATAGTCCTTGTCTTAGTTGAGGCGATTTGAGGATTTAAAGATCTTAAATATATAAAAATAACAATGCAACTTATTACTGTAAGCGATAATGATACTAAAATTAATCTTTTTCCTGTATTTTTCACTAAAACACCACCCATACTCCGTAGTTTGTATAAATAATAACTTTGCTTTATTCCTATTTTACAAGTTTTGATCCATAGGCCCCAGTATCGCTTAAAGTTATGTCAATCTCCCCATTTGTAACATATCTAACAAAGCGTCCTTGAATTTGCATTTTTCCTGAGTTCTTTGTAACTGCTTCAACATAAAATTCTCCAAAACCTACTACTAATACATTTTTTCTTCCATTAACGTCTAAAGAATTCACTAAAGGCAATATCCATAATCTAATAGAATTTCTTCCAAAGTTATTAAAGCTACTAGACTCCGAGTTAATATAATTTATAATTTCATTTATAGCTCCTGCCATGTTACCGGTCTCCGAATCTATCACATCCCCCACTGTTAATGTTCCACTATATCCATAAAGTGTATTTGATTTAAATACATTTGCACCGGTTCCCCCCAATGCAACTGCACCATAATTCCCATGATAGCCATCACCAGCCCCTTCTTTAAGTGTTACGATATCTCCATAAGAAAAATCGAATTTCTCAACTGCAAAAGGTCTAATGCCACCTTTAATTGATTTTATGGGTGCTATAATAGCCTTTGTACTTGCATGAATATTACTATTGTTTATTCCAATTATAGGTGCAAAGAAGTGTTTCACATTTTTTACTGCCTCCATTTGTATGCTTTTATTATCACCACTTATATTAATTGAAACTTTGCTCGGATCTACATTATTCTTTTCAAGATACTCTACAGCAATATTTCTCGATTTAGTTGCATCTGTAGGTAATTCCAGACTAGCTGCTAATACAGCTGAATCAATACCATTAGATAATTTAGTTTTTTCTACATAAACTAGGCCAATATCTATCATATAAGCTGTAAAACCCAAAAGTGCTGTAAAAACCAAACATAATATAATCGCAATATTTCCCTTATTATTTACCTTCTTAATTAAATTCACCATTCATTCTATCCTCATGGATGTTTGCGCTTTTAATACCGCCACATTATGAATGATATTACTTATTATAGGAATTGTTACGTGATAGTTATATATAACTTCTACTGTAATGGTATCTCCAGATTTTCTACTCCCGTCTGATGGTGTTATATTTACCACTAGATTGTCAGCGTCTAAATTAGGCGAAGTCTTAATAATCAACTCTTTAATCTCTATATTAGAACCAGCGACAATACCCAGTCTAGCACCTTCTCTAGCCGAATTATGGATGGTCAAATATGAATTTAGCATTATACCAAATTCTAAAATACCCATTAATAGTAACAATAATAAAGGGAGTAAAATGGCAAACTCTACGAGTGATTGCCCTTTTTCATTTCTTAACCTTTCCATAATTATCACCTCTATTATAGTTGTGGTTTGTTACTTGAAATTAATATTGCATAACTATAGTGCATCAATTATCTCTGTGAATTTTGCCGCAATAGCTGGCCCAAGTAGTACAAGTACACCGATTACAACTACTGCTATAAGCCCTACTAACAATGCATATTCAACCATGCCTTGTCCGTCTTCTTCTCTAACCTTTAATAAAATAATCTCTAGAAAATTCATAAAATACATTAGCATAATAATTCCCCCTATAATTTGTTGTATTTGCTTTGTTCTAAGATTTATCTTTCTGCTATACTTTAATATACTCTTAAATGAAGCACTACGTGTGATACTGAAAGTCACATCCTATAGGTATAAAAGTAAACAAAAAAAAAGGACTTTTGTCCCTACTAGTTAAAGAGAAAAGTCCCAGATTATCTAACATTTAAAAAAAATAATAGAATTACCTTTTGAACCTAGATTCATAATGCTGTTGAATGCGATGATCTATTGCAAAAATAGTGGCTTGAACACGATCATGTGCTTTTATTTTTTTAAACAAGTTTGTTGCATAGTTCTTTACCGTTTTTTCTGATAAAAATAGATGTTTCCCGATCTCTTTGTTACTCAACCCTTTGGAAATATACAATAAAACTTCAACTTCCCTTTTTGTCAATAAATCTAATAAATACTGTTCTTTTTTTTCTTTGCTTTTAAACCCTGAAAACAAAGCAGAAACTAAAGATTTATCAATGTATTTATCTCCTCCATACACTGTTTCGATTGCCTCTACAATTTGTGTGCCTGCAGACTCTTTAAGTACATATCCATCTGCCCCCTTATTAATAGCATCTAGTACAAAAGCACTGTCATTTTCCATTGTGAGCATGATTATTTTTATGGTCTTCAATTTTTCCTTTACCCTTTGGAGAACTTCAAGCCCACTCATTAAAGGCATATTCATATCTAGTAATATGACATCTAGGTCATAGTTTTTTAACATATCGAGAACAATCTTACCATTTTCAGCTTCTCCAACTATAATTATACCTTCCTCAAAACTAATTATTTGCTTTAATCCTTGCCTAATTAAATCGTGGTCATCTGCTATTAATACCTTAATTCCCTCTTTTTTCATCTCTAATCACCTCTCGATTGACTGGAAGCACAATATTATAAACGCATCCGGCTCCCGTTGACGATTCTATATGAATTTCACCTTGTAATTGGTTTACTCTATCCAATATACCAATAAGTCCATAAGAAGTTCCTTTTGTTTTTACTCTTCGTAAAGTTTCTTCCATATCAAAGCCGATACCATCATCGGATATAAGTAGTCTTAAATATTTTGTGCCAAAATCTAATTTGACCTCCACATGTTTTGCTTGGGAGTGCTTTTTTATATTATTTAAAATTTCTTGAATAATACGAAAAACTGCCACTTGAATAATGGATTCTACCTCTGCATCTAAAGGTTTCAATTTTAACTTAATATCTATATTAAAATCTTCTGAAATAGAGTTTACAGCTTGTTCAATGGTTTTGTTCAATCCTAAATCATCTAGTGTCATAGGTCTTAAATCAAAAATAATACTTCTGACCTCTTTTAATGCAACTTTTACACTTTCTTTTAAATCCGCCAATTCTTTTAGTCCTTCATTAAAATCCTTTTGAATAACTTTATTACAGATATCTGCTTTCATAATAATATTAGCGATATGTTGTGCAGGTCCATCATGAATATCCCTTGATATTCTTTTTCGCTCATTTTCTTGTGCTTCTAATATTTTTATTCCTATAAACATATCGGAACTTTTGTCAGCTCCTTCTAAAACTGAAAGAATGTCACCCTCTAAATATGACATAGCAATACTTAGTTGGTTAATTACTTTTTCTGAATTGTCTACGTTTTGTAAAGATTTTTTTAATAATATATCTAACGCATCTCTTCTATTTCTAAGTTGCTTTTCTTCATTTTGATTCATAATAAACTTTACTCTAATATCCGAAGCTTTTTCATATACAGATTTAATTTCATCCTCATTATAAGAGTTAAACTTTTTTGAAACCTCAACTAGTTTTTTACGCATAAGTTTATCCTGTACTTCAAGTGAATCAACTGTGTTAATAACTTTATCAATGCGTTCTCTAATTAACATTAACTCAGCTTTTAGATTTTCAAACTCTACTCTTACATTATCAACTATTTCAAGAACTTGTTCCCTACTATTATTTATCTGCTGAATTATTTTTTTTATAATATTATTAATGTGACTAATATCTATGCTTGAATTATTCATTATTATAT
>DHIM01000381.1:6147-17304 GCA_002403785.1 Clostridium sp. UBA4746 | reverse complement strand
TCTGAATCCGAACCTATTCATTCGAACTCTGACTGTATTACTAACTCCATCCTTAAAAGATTTATAGATTTCTGTTGGACTCATAGCCCCTGATACTGATATTACTGAGTACTGCTTACATAAATCAATTATTTCCTTCGTAAGCATAACTGGAGAAAGTATAAATTTCGCACCTGCTTTAATCGTAATAGCTATTCCGCCCTTTAAATAGGTGGATCCTAAAGTTTCTCTTTTATACACGCTTAGCAAGAAACCAGCTAATGAGTTCTCTGGGCTTTCAGTAGTTGCTGCAATAATCATTAACTTACTTTCTCTTGATATCTCTGTTTCTCCTAACCTTCAAAATTTACCTTTATCCAACAAGTAAAAAAGTATTTCTTGACCTTCTTTGGGTAGCCTATGAATTTCGTCTAGAAACAATATCCCTCTTGACATAACTCAACAACGCCCTTTCTTAATTCATTAGCGCCTGTAAATGCAACGTAGGATTCTAAGCTGTTTTGAAATAGATTCATCGGTATACGGATTTTTCTTATCTTCATAATTTATTATATCCATAATCTTAAGTTCCATATTAATCATCTGCAATACCCCTCAGTTATATTGTGTATATTTCAAAAGTTTTTATTTAATAATCGCAGTACCCATTCTTATCCTAATTCTGTCTGCATTCATTGTACTATACATTTTAGCATTATATCTTTATTTTACCTATAATGTTGTTTTACTTTCATCCATAACTTACACTTTATCCTCCCTCAATTACTACCCTGCACATCTGTAAATGTAACATATTATAGCAACTATAAAAGAAATTGAAAAACCCTTCAAAATTTTTATAATATGACATACAGTTGTCAATTTTTAAGTGTTATACTGATGTCAGTGTAAAACGAAAAGAGGTAGAAATAATGGCTAAATTAGAATATAGAAAAGAATATAAAAATTTATATATGCCAAAAAAAGTCCAGTTATCGTTACAGTACCTTCTATAAATTTTATTATGATTGATGGTACTGGAAATCCAAATGAAGAGCAATTTTCTCTTACCACTGGAGCACTTTACAGTTTTAGTTATGCAGTAAAGATGTCATACAAAAGTGATAATGTTCCAACCGACTATTATGATTACACTGTATTTCCACTTGAGGGTGTATGGGATCTAATTGACAAAGCCTTACCTACAACAGATAAAAGTAACTTTAAGTACAAAATTATGATACGTCAGCCAGATTTTCTAACTGCTGATTTATTTAAACGGTTTATTTCTGAAACAAAAAAGAAAAAGCCAAACATCTACCTTGATAAAATAGAGTATTCGACGATCTCTGAGGGCTTGTGCTGTCAAATGCTTCACCTAGGAAGTTATGATACTGAGCCAGCAAGCTTTGGAATGATGCAGCAGTTTTGCAAGGTTAATGGGTATAAAAGAATTTCACATAAACATCGAGAAATATACTTATCTGACCCTCGTAGAACAAAACCTCAAAAGCTTAAAACCGTATTACGATATAAGGTTGAAATTGAAAGCACTGTAATATGAAGCTTATTCCAGCAAAAACAATCATCTATTGTTATAGCCGCAGTGAATGTTATCATATAGCTAATTTTGATGTGGTACGTGCAAAATAAAATACATGTATATGTTTAAGGGGAGTTCATAAAATGAACTCCCCTTTATCTATTTTAGATCACTTATGAAATTAGGGAGGTCAAAGCAACCTTTTGCAATCTTCTTTGTTAAATAACGAGTTTCAAGAGGCAATCTAGCTACGTCCATATCGCTAGGATCATAAACATCTGAAGCCATTGTAAAACTCCATAATCCACCTGGATAAGTTGGAACAACCGCTATATAGGTTTTTACAATCTTAAAGTTATCCTTTAATATACTTCTTGTGTTCTCAATTATATTACGATGAATCATTGGAGACTCACTTTGACATACCATTACTCCATCGATTTTTAATGTTCTTTTCACATTTTTATAAAACTCTTCTCCAAACAAATCCTTAGCAGGCCCTTCAGGATCTGGAGAATCAACCATGACTACATCATATTTAATATCAGTCTTCTTTACATATTCAACTCCATCTCCGAATTTAAAATTAATCCTTTTATCAAAATCAGAACCTCCACTTATTCCCGGGAGGAATTTTATGCATTCCTTTGTTACTACTTCGTCGAGCTCTACCATATCAATTATTTCAAGTTCATCATACTTTGATAATTCTCGCACCGCTCCACAGTCGCCTCCACCAATTACCAACACATTTTTTGGATTTTTATGAGTAAGTACTGGAATATGGGTAATCATTTCATTATAAATAAAACCATCTGCAGAAGTAGTCTGCATTACCCCATCAAGCACAAGACACGAACCAAATGCATCAGTATCAATCAAAGCTACCTCCTGATATTTTGATTTAGAATATGAAAAACATTTATTAACTTTGTAACTGATTTTCAAACTTTTTTTCTCAACTTCAACTTCCTCGAACCACAGTTCATTATCAACTTCCTTAAAATACTTTGGCAATTCATTCATTTTCATAATAATTCCTCCATTATATGTACTAATATTTAATTTTCAATAGTCTTTTAATATTAGTTTTTTAATCTCCAATAAAATCCAAGATGATATTGGGATGCACAAAATAATAATACTTCTTAAGTATAACATCCATATCTTCAATTAACTCTTTATGTTTACATTAATATAATACATCTTTTTACATTAAACATTTATTTCCTTTTAAAAAGCTTTTTTTTATAAGGTGTCAGCCTCTTGGGTAATTATTCACATTAGAAGTGAACCTCCAGTTGTCTATATCAACTTTCCGTGCAGTTTCGGAATATATTCAGTTGATAAATATTTCACTTGTGTAATTTCTTAAATGCTTCTAAATTTTCAAATAATATTCTATCGGCAATTGCCTCTAATTCTTCTTCATCTGATATGGCCCCTTTGCTAAACTCATCAAAATCTAAAAGAATATATTTAGGTTTATTGTTTTTCATTATAACTACAGATTTGTTCTCATCTACTAATTTTGCTATTTTAGAAAAATTCTGATTAGCTTCTGATATTGAAACCATCTTTTGACTGTTTACTAACATATTTGGCCCTCCTATGATTTTTAATTATTATACATTTATTGTATCATATTTAGGATAAATTCAACCTAAATTATAAAATATATCATTTATTTATTTATATGATTTTTTAGCCAATGATGTTTTTTTATTTTCTCCCATGCTATAATGTAGAAATATTAAAGCTGATATATCATCACAAGGAGACAACAAATGAACACTATTAACTCACAGTTTGCAATATCATTAAGTATTATTTTATTAGGATATTTTCTGAAGAAAATGGGTGTTTTGAAGGAAAGCGATGGGGAAGTGATTTCCAGGTTAATTTTTAATGTTACGCTTCCCTCCATTGTAATAAATGTTTTCAGTACAATGTCTATAGACAAAAACCTTCTACTTGTTCCTATAATCAGCCTCGTATATGGGTTAATTATGGCAATAGTAGCCCTCATTGTATTCAAAGGAGAATCCAGACGGAAGAAGGGAATGCTAACAATGCTGGTCCCTTCCTTCAATATTGGACTTTTCGCATATCCTCTAGTAGAGTCAATATGGGGCAAAGGAGGACTTAAATACTTCGGGATGTTTGATATGGGCAATTCCTTCATTGTTTTCGCTGTTTGTTATATTATTGCAAGCATATATTCAAGTAGCGAAGGAGAAATCTGTTACAAAAACATTTTCTCTAAGACACTTCACTCAATACCCTTTCTTACATACATAATTACTTTGACAATTAATCTTTTAGGCCTTAGCATTCCAAAACCGATTATAGAAATTACAGAAATTCTATCCAAAGCAAATATGCCCCTTGCATTGTTAGTGCTTGGGTTATACCTGAGCTTTTCCTTTAAGAAGGCATATTTAAAAAATATGGCCAAAATAATTGCTTTAAGATACATGATTGGATTGGGGGTGGGTATACTTCTTTATAATTTAGTACCCATAGATCCAATGTTCAAAATAACTATGCTAATTGGTTTTATACTACCAATCAGTTTTACAGTTATTCCTTACTCAGTGGAATTTGGCTATGATACTAGGTTTGTAGGAACTATAAATAATTTTACAATTATAATAAGCTTTTTACTCATGTGGGCGATTATTGCTTTTATTTAGCAAACAGAAATTGTCCATGACGTTACTAATTTCTGTAACGCGGTAATGTTTGTTTACAAAAAAATAAAAGGAACTGAGTTCCTTTTATTTTTTTACATTATTCTCTTATTATATAATACAAATTCAAACATATAACAAAAAAGGACTCACTTCAAATTAATTAGCTTCTTGCAAATATTTCTTCAAAATCCACTGCTTCAAGCTTCTCACGTGCTAAAAGCTCTTCAGCAACAGCATTAAGTTTACTTCTGTTCTCAGTTAAAAGTATCAATGCCTTTTTATATGCTTCATCTATAAGTTTCTTTATTTCTTCATCTATTTTATATGCAGTTTCTTCACTATAGCTTCTACCTTTACCTATGTCTCTTCCAAGGAATACCTCATCACTTCCTGAACCAAAAGCCAACGGTCCAAGAGTGTCACTCATTCCAAAGTCCATTACCATTTTTCTTGCGATTGTTGTTGCTCTCTCAATATCATTTTGTGCACCAGTACTTATATCTCCAATAACTAGTTTTTCTGCAACTCTACCACCTAAGAGTCCCACAATTTCTTCTTCAAGTCTTGACCTCGACATATATGATCTGTCCTCATCTGGAAGACGCATAGTGTATCCTCCAGCCATTCCTCTTGGAACTATACTTATCTGGTGAACAGGATCTAACTTTGGAAGTAATTTCATTACAATTGCATGGCCTGCTTCATGATACGCTGTAAGCCTTCTATCTACTTCGCTTATAACTCTACTTTTCTTTTCAGGACCAGCAACTATTCTTGTAACTGCTTCTTCAAGTTCATCCATTCCTATAAGTTTCTTATCTCTTCGTACAGCTAAAAGCGCTGATTCATTCATTAAATTCTCAATATCTGCACCTGTAAATCCCGGTGTTCTCTTTGCAAGTACACTAAGCTTAACTTCTGGTTCAAGATGCTTATTTTTAGAATGGACTGCCAAAATTGCCTCTCTACCTTTTCTATCAGGAACTCCAACAAGTATTTGCCTATCAAATCTACCTGGTCTTAGTAGTGCCGGGTCAAGTACATCCGATCTATTAGTAGCTGCAATCATTATTATTCCTTCGTTTTCTCCAAACCCATCCATCTCAACTAACAGTTGGTTTAATGTCTGTTCTCGTTCATCATTTCCTCCACCAACGCCTGCACCTCTTTGTCTTCCAACAGCATCAATTTCATCTATAAAAATTATACAAGGCGAGTTCTTTTTTGCCTGCTCAAATAAATCTCGTACTCTAGAAGCTCCTACGCCTACAAACATTTCTACAAAATCTGAACCTGAGATGCTGAAAAATGGGACTCCAGCTTCTCCTGAAATAGCTCTTGCAAGAAGTGTCTTACCAGTTCCTGGAGGTCCTATAAGTAAAACTCCCTTTGGTATACGAGCACCCATTTCCATATACCTTTTAGGTTGCTTTAGAAAATCAACTATCTCTGCAAGCTCAGCTTTTTCCTCATCTGCTCCTGCAACGTCATCAAAACTAACTTTTTTCTTAGTAGGATCGGCAAGTTTTGCTTTGCTTTTCCCAAATTTCATTACGCCACCGCTTCCACCTACACCCTTCGACTGCTTCATCAATATAAACCCAAAACCTACAAGCATTAATACCAATAGTACATTAGGCAAAAACTGTAACCACATTGGAATAGTGGCTGGTTTTAAGTATGTTTCCTGAATATTTGGACTCTTTGGATGATCTTGAATGAATTGAAATAATCTAGCAGATGGAACGATTGTTTTATATGTAGTTCCATTTTTTAAAGTTCCCGTAACTGACATCTGATCTTCTTGAACCACGAAACTTTTTATAGTATTATTTGTCCAATCATTCTGGAATTGATTAAAATTAATATTTGTTGAAGTCTGATCTGTTTTAGCAAGCATAAATTCTGCAATAATTACAAAAACTATAACCCAAACAGCAATACTTGATCTTTTTTTCATCAGAGAACACCTCTCTTTCTCAATATATGCTTAACTTTTAATGTTCTTGGTCTTTTACTTATTGTTCTCTTAACCCTATTAAAAAATTCTACTGATTTCATAATACTTTCTATAAATATTATGAACCCTCTAAAATAACCACTTTTGCAGTAGTTGTTCCTAGAAGATAAGAATGAATTTTTCTCGAGTTTTATTCATATTATTAATTATATCCTTTATTGCCATAATTTCATAATAAAGTTTAATATCTTTTTCATGTGTTCCTCATTTTTAGTTATTATACATTTATTATATCATATTTAGGATAAATTTAACCTAAATCATGAAATATATTATTTGTTTTATTTATATAATGTTTTAACCAAACATTTATCTTGATAAAATAGAATATGTGACGATCTCTGAGTCTTCAATATACTTCCCCCCCTATTTAAACGAGTCTTATTAATATAATGACATCGTTTAAAATTAATATAACTGTATTATAATGCTTTTTATTCTAAAGTTCTATAAAATTGCGGATTTAATGGTGTGAAATTAGAATGAATATTTAAGAAACTGGGAAAAGAATAGAAGCGAAAAAACTAGATGATAGCCTAAGTGATAACCTATGAAATGTATTTCATCGGTAGAAACTTCAAATAGCAAGTAAAACCTGCACGCATATGCTTCCAGATTTTACTTGCTAATATTATGGCCTAATATCCCATTTGTTTATAGACACAATCCCATTACAGCTTACCTTTACTCCTTCATCTTCCGCGCATTGATAAAATCTTGTGGTAAACACCTCTTGTCCCCCATTTATAAATATTTCTAAAGAAGATGTATCTGAAAATATCCATATTGATTCTAATTTTTCTAATTTAACTATCCTATTCACTCTACCGTATCCACTCTGCCCTAAAGAAAGCTCAAATATTTGTTCATCTTCAGTGAATTTCAATTTGCAATCATTTCTCATTACTAATTGAAAATTGCCAGAAAACTTCTCTATTTCTAGTTTTAATTCTAAAATTTCTCCTTTCAATTCTTTAAATACTTTTTCTCCCTTAATGCCTGTTTTAAAAGATATATGATTTTTTCGTAGTTTTTCCATTTCCTTAATAGGCCTTTGTATAATTTTTTTATTTACTATAAAAAGCTCTCTAGGCATAGTTAAAGCATGCTGCCAATAATTTTTTATAGTAGGATTATTATACTGAGTTACATCAGTAAGTCCCATCCATGCTATCATTATGCGCCTACCTTTATTATCCTTAAAAGTTTGAGGGGCATAAAAATCAAACCCTCTATCCAATTCTATAAATTGTTCATAATTAAAATCCTTCTTATTTTCACTAAAGTTTCCCAATACATATCCACTTTGATATATATTGTTATATAAGTACCCTTTTGCAGAAATTCCCTGTGGTGATATGATCAAAACATCTTTCTCCCCCAATGTGAAAAAATCTGGGCATTCCCACATGTACCCTAATCCTTCTAATCCTCCTACTGGTATGCTATGAAGATTCCACTCCATTAAATCTTTAGATTTATATAAAAGTACATAACCCTTATCATCTCTTCCTCTTGCGCCTAATACCATATAATAATTATTGTTTTCCTTCCAAACCTTAGGGTCTCTAACATGCAACGTAAATTTTCCAGGGTAATCCTTGTTTGTTAATATTAGTTTCTTTTCACCAAAATTAATTCCATCTTTGCTCTTTACACAAATCACATTTTGCTGCCTTCCAGTAAGTACATAATCAAAATCACCTTTTTCTTTTACATTACCAGTATAAAACAAATATAATTCGTCCCCTTCTACTAATGCTGACCCGGAATAAACTCCATCACGATCTAATTCACTGTCTGGATATAAGGCTATTCCTAAATCATCCCAACGCAAGAGATCCTTTGATTTATAATGTGCCCAAAATTTTAATCCACCTTTAGCATCGAGTGGTGAGTATTGATAAAATACATGATATTCACCTTTAAAATAGCACAGTCCATTAGGATCATTCAACCATCCTACTTTAGGCATAATATGGTATTTCAATGCCCACTTATCTCCATTTACTATATCTTTAACATTATCTACTGCTGCAACTAGTTCTTCATTTAATGATTTTATTTTTCTTTCCATAATTACCCACCTCTTTTTCGAACGGAATAAAATCTAATAAAGTTTCGCCTATAAAAGTAACATTTTTCACTATTTAGCAACTCCTTATTTAATATTTAAATTAATTCACCTCAAGAGTTGTTAATCCCTTGAGGCTAAAATACTTCTTTTATTATTCTTCTTCTATACCTAAAACATAAGTTGTACCAAATGAAACAACTAACGCTATAATTAATCCAATTATATAATTAACCATTGAATCAGGTTTTACTATAGTAAGACCTGGAATTGCAGTTAATCCTATAGCATTCATAGCTACCTTAGTTGTTACTACATAGGCACCTGCAATAGCTCCACCAGCAAGTGCAGCTAAAAATGGCTTTCTGTATTTTAAATTTACACCAAATATAGCAGCTTCAGTTATTCCAAGAAATGCACTTAAAGCAGAAGGTAATGCTATAGATTTAGTTTTTGCATTCTTTGTTTTAAAATATACAGCTAGTGCAGCACCTCCTTGTGCAAAGTTTGCCATGGACCATATAGGAAGTAATGTATTAACTCCAGTTTTAGCTAATAATGTAAGTTCAATAGCATGGAAGCTATGGTGAATACCAGTAATAACTATGATCGAATATGTTCCACCAAATAGTAATCCAGCTAGTAGTCCAAACTTAGTAATTGCAAAAGTTAAGAATATGCTTATTCCGTTTCCTATAAACATTGCAAAAGGTCCAACTATAGATAATGCTAAAAATCCGGTTATTAAAACAGTTAAAAATGGGGTTGCAAATATATCTAGTACATCTGGTACAATTTTTCTAATTCTTTTTTCTATTATGCTCATTATCCAAATTACAAGCAAAATTGGTAAGACAGTTCCTTGATATCCTACTAGTGGCATAGTTATCATCCCACCTAATATAGGCATAGTTTTATATCCTCCACCTATTGTCCAAGCATTTTGAAGTGCAGGATGAATCATTATCCCCCCAATAACAGCCGCTAAATATGGATTAGTTCCAAATTCTTTTGCTGCACTAAATGCTACCAATATTGGGAGGAATATAAATGCTGAAGAACTAAACCAATCTAGCATTGTCCACCACCAAGTCTGAGACAATGACTCAAGACCAAAAGCTTTTAGTGCTCCCAAGGTTCCCATTAAAAGTCCTGATGCTACAATTGCAGGAATTATTGGTACAAATATATTTGATAATACCCTTGCTATCTTTTGAATTGGGTTTAGCTTTTTCATAGCATTTCTTTTTACATCTGAAGTACTGGTTTCATCTATATTTGCTTCTAAAGCAAACTGCTCATAAACTTTATTTACAATACCCTGGCCTAATATTATTTGATACTGTCCCCCATTTAAAAAGCTTCCTTTCACTAACTCTAAGTTTTCAATTTTATCTTTTTTTATAAGACTTTCATCTTTTAGAACCAACCTTAAACGAGTTGCGCAGTGGGCCGAACTATCTATATTTTCCTTTCCACCTATTAGTTCTAATATTTCACTAGAAGTTTTCTTGTATAACATATCCTTGCTCATAATATTTCCCCCTTTTGATTATAAATTGTTTCTAAATGCGGTATCGTTCCCATAATAGATAAAAATATATATTTTATTAAAATAACAATAACAGATTTAAAATTTATGGTATCGTTCCCATGAAACTTTTAAAAATATAAACCATTTAAATGTTTACATTTTAATTATATACTATTTCTTACCTCAAGTCTATAGCCTAATTTAACTTTTTTTGTATTTTCTTTCGAATAGTTTAGATTTTTGTTTAATAGCTCCATCATCATTTCTGCACTTTTTTCTCCAGCAGTTTTATAAAAATAATGGGCTGTTGTAAGTTTCGGCGTTACTACTCTAGATATTTTTGAATCTCCGATACTACAAATGGATACATCTTCGGGGATCTTGTATCCCATATCTGTAAGGCATTGCATTGCTCCTACGGCTATATTATCACTTACTGCAAAAATTGCTTTTGGTTTTTCAGTTTGATTCATTAATTCTGCTGCTAGTTTATACCCCCACTCCATAGAAAAATCACCTTTTTTCAAAAACTCCGGTTTACATGAAACACCATATTCTTTTAAGGCATCCATATACCCTCTTTTTCTTTGAAACCCAACAGAAATATCTTCTTCAGTAACTCCTATAAATGCTATTTCTGTATGCCCTTTGTTTAAAAGTAGTTTAACCATATCCTTAGAAGCATTGTAATCGTCAAAATAAACACAAGGAAAATTTTCAGTTTTCTGAGCTACTACAACTATTGGGAATTCTATACTACCCATAATCCTTAAATGCTTTTCTGATAATTTTGTTGCCATAAATATTATGCCGTCAACTTGATTGTTTTTAAATATCTCTAAATATTCGATTTCCTTATCTACACTTAAATTTGTATTTGCAATGAGTATATCATAGCCATATTTAGATACCCCATTTGATATCCCCTCAACAACTCTAGAAGCAGTCTCTGTGCTTATTTTAGGAACAATTACCCCAATTAGATTTGTTATTTTAGTTCTTAGAGTTTTAGCCTGACGAAGAGGAGTGTATCCTGTACTCTCTATTATCTCTTGTATTTTGAGTCTATTCTCACCACTGACATATCCATCGTTTAAATACCTAGATACCGTAGACTTAGATACACCAGCTAACTTTGCTACTTCTATAATATTCATAATTATCACCAACTAAATTTATTTTACTCTTATCTATATAGTATACTTTTACTCCTATATATAATCAACTTTTTAAAGAAATTTAAGACAAATACTATTTTTTTAGTATAAACAAAATATCTAATTGATATTAATGCTCATATAATTAATTTAC
>DHIM01000381.1:0-5991 GCA_002403785.1 Clostridium sp. UBA4746 | reverse complement strand
AGCTCATATAATTAATTTACTTTCCACAACACTTTTTATATTTTTTGCCACTACCACAAGAACATAAAGAATTCCTACCTATCTTATTTTCATTTATTATTTTAGTTTTAACTATTTTACCATTATACTCTGGCAACTTAGATAATTTATTACTATACCTCTCTCCATTAAATAGCTCCTGATTTTTCATAATATAGTATAGTTCTTCTACTAAAATTGCTCCAATCATTTTCTTTACAATACTTTCTTCATATCCAATACCTATTAATTTTTCAAAAACTTCTTTTGTACATTTAGGGTCATTATCCCTCATTTGATTATCGATAATTTCTAAAATATGTCCTTGTAATTTATCATTTACCAAGATTTCACTTCCCCTTTACTTTACTAGTCTATAAATTTAATATTGTGTGCGTTAAGCATTTCTTCAACGTGTGTTTGTTGTTTTAATACCCAGTCAATCACATTTGTTAAGTTATTGCCATTTGTAGCTTTTATATACTCCAAATAACTTTGACTAATCTTCTCTAAAAAGTCTTTATCTAATCTATCATAAAATATAAATTCAACATTTAATTTTTTTAACTCACGTACTATAAATTTTAGTTTACTTTCTAAAGTTTCTCCATAGCCTAATGAACAATCTAAATTTTCTTTATATCTTGATGATGCAAATAAAGATAACCCATTATCATACAATCGATAAAACTGTAAAATTCCATTTGATTTATAGAAAGAAAAATTAGTATAATTTCTATCCATCTGCCTTGTAATAACATCAAATAATCCCATTTTCAATACATCAAGTTTAGTTTTTCTAGGAGATGGAATCTTTAGAAATAACTTGTAAAAATCTTCAAAGCTTCCTTGGTCTAAACCAATTAAGACACTAGCAGGACTTAAGTCTTTAGTTTCATCTATTACTGAGAAACATAGACCATTTGGCAAGGCTCCCGCTGGAGAACATTCTATACCTAATCTCTTTGCTATCTCATAAGCTAGCTCTTCTGAGACATTATCATATGAATTAGTTTGTAATCTTTCCTTAACCACACATAAATTTCCCTTAATCCTTGCTAGGTCTTTATTACATGCACCATCAATATTTAGTTTTGTCTTTGTGGCATTTAATTTTATTAAATCAAAAGAATGATTTATTACCTTACCATCATCTATCATTATTGATGCCCAAGGTGAACATTCCTCATAGCTCTCATCTTCATTAAATGCTAACCATAATTTATCTTTAATGTTTATTCCTCTAGTTGATATGAACACCTTAAAGTATAGATCTTCTTCCTCTTCATTTAAGTCTAATGATGCTAAGAATGAATTAAACCCAACTTGACTTACTGGTCTTATTCTATTTCTAACCCATTTATCAAACTGGGTAGGACTCATTATATTTTTATTCCTTCTATCAAAAAATAAATCTAAATTTATAATTTCCATTGTTTTATTATCTATATCAATTTCTGCAACTGTTTTATCATAATATTTTAGGTAGTAATATTTACTCATATTATACATCACCCCTCGTATATTTTATTATATCATAATTACATTAAATTAATAACGCACCACTAAGTAACGGGGTTGGGTCTGCCCATATTTAATTGCTTACAAATTTTACTTTTCCCTTCCATTTCACTTTTTAACACTTGTTTTGAGCTTAACGTGATTAAGTGACGTTATTTGAATAATATCATAATTAAGTCTAAAACTCTAATAACCTTAACTATTATGTATAAAATATCTTAGTATGGATAATAATGTAAACATAAGATGTAATTACACTCTACATCAAAGAGTTAAAGGAAGGTGTTAAAAATGTTTAAACATGAAATATTATTCCAAGATTATTTAGAATTGAAAAGTAAAGATTCAAAAAATTATATTATTGGATTTCAAGAATGTAATGATCCTGGGGAAGATATAGCGATTAAAGTTAATTTACAAAATGGCAACTGCCTAAGAGTTTTTTATAATGAAACTGGTATAGATTGTTATTAAGCGGTGTTTATTGTAAATAACATCAATTAAATATAATACTTAGTTAAAATAAAGTGGTATGATTTAAAAAATCATACCACTTCTTTATATTATACCTATAATAAAATTTACTTATTAAGTTTTTCTATTGATAGCATTTTGGTATATCCTCTTTCTCTTCTTTATCCAGACCTGTGCTTATTTCGTCTACTGGATTATATTTTTTACCCTTTTCAGCTATCTTTTCTTCTGAATTAGAATGTTCAACTTCATTTGGATTTTTTTTGTTAGTATTAGAATAAGCTAGATTATAGATTAATTCGTTTAATTTGGATGAAACATCCTCTATTCCATTTTCCATACAATACTTTATTATCAAATACCTTATTGATTCTGAAAAATTATCTTGTTCCGTAATAAATTCTTTTATAATAGGATTATCTGTTTTTTTAATAGAAAATGAATATCCATTTCTCTTCTTTTCAGTTGCCATTAGAACACCTCTTTATCTGTACTTTAAATACATATAGTTACTTTATTTATTAGCTATATATTTATCTTTTAGAATGGTAAATATTTTACTATTAGTAAAGTTATATAATCCTTCACATTCTAAGTTTATAGCATATTCACCAGACACATAAAATAATTTTATTTGGGCTCTATCACAAAATATTTTTAGATTTTCTTCTAGTGATTTTCGCATCAAAATAGAACCTCCACCATATACACACACAATATCAATATCATTATTAGCCTTTTGTATTTCTTGTTTAGCATGAAGCAATATTTCTTCTGCTTGTTCTTCAATATATTGCTCTACTAACTCTAATGCAAGTTCGTGAAATTTATGATTTTTATCTTTAATGACTTCTGAATAATCTTGCCTTGTAAATTTTGATAATCCCTTAGCTGTTTTAAATTCTTCTAAAGCTTTATCTATTGCATGACCAACTCCATTATTAGAACCTTGAATAAATTCAGGATTAAACTCAATTCCTGTAGTTATTGGATACTCTGTAGTTCCCTCCCCAATAGCAACATGAAGCACTTTAGCATTTATAAAGACGTCTTTATTCAAATTATCAGTGTATTTCTTATTGTGTTCTTCAAATACTTCATTTGGGCTTTCTTTTAATGCAAATGTTGCAGTAACTCCTTCTGGAATTGTTTTTACAAAAGTAAATTCAATCTCAACTCTAGCATCACTATTTCCAATGTGAACAGTAACCATATGTTTTTTTTCTAAGAATTTATTTGAAAAATCTAAAGCTGTTCTATGCGAGTAGTATGATACTGGCAATGAAGTTGTCATATCAACCTTAGTTTTTATAATCTCCTCAAAATTTCCAACTATATTGAAATGTTCTACTGCTGCATATCCAGCAATTTCTGCTAATGTATTAACAAATATTATATCATTCTTAACTTTATTGTTATCAATACCAATTTCTATACTTCTAACTGTCTTGGCTGAATTTAACGCATAATTGCCAAGATAATAGATACCACTTGGATCTTCGCAAGTAACAATTAAATTATCCTGAATATTTTTTAATACGTAATCTTTGTTAACTTCATCAAAGTTAGGTAATTTTCTTACCTTAGCATATACATTAGGTTGATTTATTAACTTACCATTTATTTTTATGTCATGTTCCGAATTACCATTATCATTTCCTATTTTCAAAATTATTTCGCTCATTTTTTAACTCCTCATCAATTGTATTTTTCACATAATTATATCATTAATATAATATTAATTCAACACATATGTAATATATTCATAATATATATGCAGTATAACTATATTTAGCTTATATTTTATTCCATATTCTAAACCCAGCATATATAGTTTTGTATTATGTTTGTAATATTTATATATTGTTTTTATATTACATTTTGTATAGAGGTATTCTTAAAACTATAAGAGAAGGATTTACAGCCGCAAATTAGATATTCCTTATAAAAATGACGGGGCTCTTTACTAAGTATATTTTTAGATGTAATATTATTGAAATGAAATAATGATATAGGGTATAATAAAAATGGGACTTCTAAATAAACAAACCCTTTTAAAAGAATATAAATTAATAACATAATTTAAAAAATATAGAATTTAATTAAAACATAAACTTATTCAATATTGCTTAGCTTAATGTCTATGTGATTATACCCAAATGAAAGGAGATAGTAAACAATGAGAATGACCAAAATAATATGTACCTTAGGACCTGCAGTGGATGATGATAATTTATTAGAACAATTAATACTTGGAGGTATGGATGTAGCAAGATTAAATTTTTCTCATGGTACCCATGACGAACAAAAATTAAGAGTGGATAGAGTAAAACGGATTAGAGAAAAATTAAACGTTCCAGTTCCATTATTGCTTGATACTAAAGGCCCTGAAATTAGATTAGGTAAATTTGAAAAAGGTGAAGTAATATTACAAGAGAACAATACGTTTATACTTGTAAACGAAAATATTTTAGGAACTGACGAAAGATCAACTATTTCTCACAAGCAGCTATATGCAGATGTTAAGGTTGGCACCAAAATATTAATAAATGATGGACTCGTAGCAATAGAAGTACAAAAGGTTGTCGACAAGGACATCCATTGCAAAATTTTAAATGGTGGAGCCATAAGTAATAACAAAGGAGTAAATATTCCTGAAACAGACACCCATTTACCTGCAATAACAGAGCAGGATATTGAAGATATAAAATTTGCTATAGAAAATGAATTTGATTTTATAGCTTGTTCTTTTGTAAGAAAGGCTACAGACGTAAATGAAGTGAGAGAAATATTAAAGAAATATGGTGGACAGGATTTAAGGATAATCTCAAAGATTGAAAATAGAGAAGGTGTAAGTAATTTCGATGAAATATTAAAGGTTTCAGATGGCATTATGGTAGCTAGAGGAGATTTAGGTGTAGAAATACCTACAGAGGAAGTTCCTATTGTTCAAAAAATGATGATCAAGAAATGCTATAAAGATGGTAAACCAGTTATAACAGCAACTCAAATGCTAGATTCAATGATTAAAAATCCAAGACCAACTAGAGCAGAGTCTAGTGATGTAGCAAATGCTGTATATGATGGAACTAGTGCAATTATGCTTTCAGGAGAAAGTGCCATGGGTAAATATCCTATTGAAAGTGTAAAAACTATGGTTAGGATTGCTAAAATGGCGGACGAGTCTATTGATTATGGTAGCAAATTAGCTGCAATGCAATTTGACACAATGGAAAACATTACAAATGCTATAAGTTATGCAACTTGTACAATTGCTTTACAGTTAAAGGCAGTTGCAATAATTTCTGCAACTCAATCTGGACAAACCGCTAGAATGATTTCTAGGTTTAGGGCTTCTTGTCCCATAATAGCAACTACATCAAACCCAAGAGTTCAAAGACAGTTATGTATTTCATGGGGGGTAATTCCATTACTAGTTGGAGCAGCAACAAACGTTGAACAAATGTTTGAAATTGGAGTTAAAAAAGCTTTAGACATTAAACTGGTTAAACAAGGAGATATTATTGTAATAACAGCTGGCGGACCAGTAGGAATAACTGGAACAACTAATATATTAAAAGTTGAAACAGTAGGCCTGTGATTATAGGTGCTGAAAATACAATCAACATAAAAATCAGTTTAGCATCAAAATCACTAAAAATTAAGGCAGGATTATCCCTGCCTTAATTTTTATTTTTTAGCAGCATCTTTATTAGCAGCTGAACGTGCATTTATTTTTTTTGTTTCTTCTAAAGTAACATCATTAATGCTACTAGTCTTATCAGACATACTAGATATATCATTATTATATTGTCCTTTTGCTTTTGAAGTAACATCATTAGCACTGCTATCCATACCAGTTATACTAGACATATCAAAATTTGAAGCACTATTAGAAACATCATTAGTAGCTTGTTCTTTTTCTTTTGAATTAGCATCATTAGAACTACTATCCATACCAGTTATACTAGACATATC
>DHIM01000260.1:37467-37612 GCA_002403785.1 Clostridium sp. UBA4746 | reverse complement strand
CCTTAGTAAGGATGCACTTTTTAGGTTAAAATATTCATTTTTTGCCATTTAATTGTTCTGCAATAACTCTTGATAGATATTTACCAGTATTTTCTACTTCTTGTACGGTATTAGTATATGTACCTACTTCAATTAGCATTGCATT
>DHIM01000260.1:8127-37342 GCA_002403785.1 Clostridium sp. UBA4746 | reverse complement strand
CCTACTTCAATTAGCATTGCATTATCACTTCTATTCTGGTTATAAAAACCCATACCCCAATGATAATAATAAATCGGGTTAGCGCGTACAAGACCTGGATATAGTTTGTTTGATATTGCTATCATTGAATTTATTAGCTTCTTCTGCTTATCATATTTAGGGTTTTTATCTGTTACTACAAACATAAATTTTGCAACATTTGCTCCGTTTATTTTAGTGGTTACTGAATTCTTATTTTCTACACTATCTCTATGTAAATCTATAATTAAATCGAATCTTTCATATACCTTCAAATATTTATCTAAAGTAACTCCAGATTTTTTGTAGGCTCTATTATAATCTCCTGTATCATTTACATTCTTATCATGTATAACTGAAATTCCATATTTTTTTTCTAATTCATCCTTCATTACATCTCCTACAGCGCATACATTTCTTGTTTGATCCAAACTAGCTTTCGTTTTTGCTGTATCCTTATCCGAGGTGGCATATGCTTCTGAGGTATGAGAATGGTATATAAGTACTCGTGGCTTGGCATTATTTAAAGTCGTTTTCAAAGAAGGATTATATAAGTTTGCGACTACATTCGATGCTTTAGCATCAGACTTACTTACCTGCTTATCATCTAAGTTAAAGGGATTAAGACTAAATGTCTCTGAATTATTTACATCAGTATTGCTTTCATTTTTATCTAAATATGCAATTTCTTTTACTACTATTGATATGGGATTTAAGATATCCACTCCTAAAAAAGATAAAGCAGCTAAATTATTACTGTTTTCACTGTTATCTTCCTGCTGCTTTGTGCTTGAGGATTTAAATACAGCTAATGCGTTATTAATAACATTAACATAAACGTAATTTGTATAATTTCCTTCACTGTCTGCCTTGGCACTTCTAGGTAAAATGAATCCTATAAAAAAAATAATGAGTAATGTGAAAATACTAAAAAATATTCTCACATTACTGTTTTTTTTAATAATATATTCTATGAAATTCATTTTTTTACTTGACATATTTTTATTTTTACCTTGAAAATTTATACCTTTATAACTCATTTTCATCCCCCCTGCTTGGGCATCCAGAAAAATTAACTAATATATGCTAGTCTTTTTTCAGCTACCTTATACAATACATATGAGGAAAATCGCAAAGTTATTACTAGTTCAAATACTTATTTATATCCTCTAAATCCAACGCTGGCTGCAATGCTATATTGATGCCATTAGCAATAATTTTAGAGACAGAATTTATAACCATATCAATTTCCTTTGGTGTAACTACAAGATTACCAACATACGGATTTAATATCTCAGCAATCATTTTTTGCTTTTCCACCTTATCAATTGACTTTAACATATTGTAAAATTCTTTTCCTTCACTTGCCGATTTAATCATCTCATCAAGTACTAAATCGATAGTATCATTAGCGAGTGTTGCAGCATCCACTACTGTTGGAATTCCAATAGCAATTACTGGTACTCCAAGAGTCTTTTCACTTATCTCCATTCTCCTATTTCCAATTCCTGCTCCTGGAGAAATTCCAGTGGTCCCTATCTGAATAGTTCTATTCACTCTATCCATTTTTCTAGAAGCTAATGCATCAATGCAAATTACCAAATTTGGTTTTATCCTCTCAACTACGCCTCGAATTATTTCACCTGTTTCCATACCTGTTATACCAAGTACTCCAGGTGATATGGCACATACTGGTCTTATACCCTCGTCTATTGAGTCTGGAACCAATTGTTTAAGGTGTCTAGTAACCATTATTTTTGAAACAACTTTTGGTCCTACAGCATCAGGAGTAACGTTCCAATTACCTAGTCCAACCACCAAAGCCGTCATGCTATCATCTAATTTTATAAGTGGCTCCAGAACCTTTCCCATTACAACACTTACTCTGTCCATAGCATCACCATCATAGTGAACAAATTCTGGGATATCAATAGTTATATATGTACCTTTTGGTTTTCCCATCATTTTTTCTCCAATATCGCTTACTATTCGTACATTAGTAATTTTTATATCTCCCTCACTTGACTCTTCTACTTCAACACCTGGCATCTCACCATTGTTTTCTGACTTGTATATTTCTTTAGCTTCAACCGCTAGATCTGTTCTTACACTTATCATAATTTCACCTCAACTACATTTTTACTATTAGCTTTTCCTAATAGTTCTTTCCTATTCTTATAAAAATATTTATTTTAGACTTTTACCTCCTTCAAATACGCGTTATAATAAAAAAAATATATATGGCTTAAATTCCACTTGAAGTGTTGAAATATTAATGCTATAATGTCAGTTGACTAATTAAAAAGACTCGTATGCAGTTTTCCCCAAAGCTGCTGACACGTTATTAAATACAAAGGGTGGTGAAAATGAATGGCAAATATTAAATCAGCAAAAAAAAGAATTAAAATTACCGCAGTTAAGACAGAAAGAAATACAATGATTAAAACTGCTTTAAAAACTAAGGTAAAGAAATTTGAAACAGCTGTCGTTACTGGCAATGTTGAAGATGCTAAGGTTACATATGCAAGTGTGGTTAAAGCTTTAGATATGGCTGTAACAAAAGGAATACTTCACATTAACAAAGCAGCAAGAAGAAAATCAAGACTCGCAGCTAAGTTAAACGCTTTAAGTTTAACTGCATAATAAAAAACCGGTGATTTACACCGGTTTTTTATTTTTTTGTTCTATTCATTTATTGATCAGATGTTTGCTACATAACAGTTTTTATCATAAAAACTTCAATATTTATTTTATCGTCACTAGACGTACTTTTTAGAATTTTCTCAGTATCAACACATAGTTCAATATTTCTTTTCAGTGCCTTTAAATTAAATTTCATACTCTGTGAGATCATTTTTTCACAAATATAAGGATGAAGCCTTAATTCATTTGCCAAAGCTTCTTTTGATCTCCCACCTTCAATTCCCAATTTGAGATTAAATAAAAGATTGAATTGCCGTCCTATCATAAATAAGATAAGTGGAATCTTCTCTCCTTTATATATAAGTTCATTTAAAATATCTAAAGCTCTTTTAATATTTTTCTGAGACAAATAATCTACTAAATTAAAAATATCATTTTCACTCTTTTGAGGCATCATCCTTAAAATATCATCTTTCGTAATATCCCTTCCGTCTGTAAATGAAACCAGTTTATCTACTTCATTCAATATAATATTCATATTATTGTCTACCTGGCTACAAAATAAAACAAGTTCTGATTTTCCAATTTTTGTCCCAGCATTCTCAAATAAACTTTTACACATTTTCGCGAGAGAATCTCCTCTTAATTTATCAACTTTTATAACGCATGCCTTTTTATCTAGTTTTTTAATCTTGTTACTTGGTTTTTCTCTATCACTTAAAAAAGTATAATATATAATCAAAATACAATTTGGTGATGGATTCTTTAAATATTCATTTAATAAAATATTATTTTTACTTTTTAAGTCACCTGTCTTTTTATTTCCAGAACTATCATCTAAAAACGATGCTCTATATACAACCACTATCTTTTTATCACTCATAAATGGCATGGTCTCACAAGCATCACTAATTGTCTCAAATTCAGTTTTACTACCATCAAATTTCAAATAATTTAAATCCATGAATTTTTTGTCTAATACATTATCAGTTATAAATTTAACATGATCTTTTATTAATTTTTCGTCTGAACCACAAAAAATGTAGCAATTATCTAGTTCATGTTTTTTTATTTTTTTCTCAAGCTCTGCATAGTTAATCAAATTACTTCCTCCAAGCCCCGTGAAAATTTTAAAATTTTGTCTCCTATAATTATGTACTTATTTATAATTGTACCTGAAGGTACATATGTTTCATCGTTTTTTAGTTTTACAATATCTTTGTATTGTGTAATTTCTTCACTTTTATTATATACCGGCATATTCTGTTCTTCAATCGTTTTCTTCGAAAAATATACTTGTGCTTCTAATTTTTTGCCGTGACTAATCAACCTAATACTACATCTGTCTGTTAATTTCATAACTGAATCTCCCTTATAACCTTGAAAAACTCTATCTATTTTTACAGGCACCTTTATATCTTTAACATTAACGTTACCTGTAGTAACTGCAATTGTAGTTTTCCTATATTGTACTAAAACTATATTATTTTTATTTGCATTTATATAGCTAATTTCCGGAAAAATTTTATAGTTTTGAAATGCTAAAACAAAAATAATACAAAGTGGAACATACTTAAATTGCTCATATCCTTTTTTAATTCCAAGATAGCATACATATAATCCAAATACAACTAAACTCTCTATATAAGAAAAATAAATTATTTCTGGTAATAGTTTGCCAAGCACTTTCTGAATAAATTCTATAATCATTAAAACAGTAAATAGTCCATAATTTATTAAATTAAATATTTTATAAAATGCGCTGCACACTAATCCTATATTACCTAGTACTACAACTACAGTGTACAATGGCAATAACAATAAATTACTAAACAGGAATCCTAAACTAAAAGTTTTCAATGCAACAATTGCATAAGGTGTAGAAAATATTTGAGAACTTAAACTTAAGCTAAAAGATTCATTTAAAGCAGAGGGTAATTTATATAATACCTTTTTCATTTTCTTATTATATACAATTATTCCAAGAACACAAAGAAAGGAAAGCATAAATCCTATATCAAGAATAGAAAAAGGTCTAATTATTAGTAGTATAATTGCTGCCAAACTAAGAGATGACAGACTATCGTACTTTTTATAAATTTTACTTGATATTTTCAATATAAATATCATTATAAAAGCTCTTATTGTAGATGCTTGCCCTCCTGTAAATATCATATATCCAAATGAAAATAATATTGCAATTTTATAACCAATAATTATTTCTAGAACTTTATATACTATTGACATATGCAGTCCTGATACGCTTATAACATGGCTAATACCTAATTTTTTAAAATCATCTTTTTGCGTTTTCTCTATATACCCACTATCTCCAAAACATACACCCATGACTAAAGCAGCCTTTTCTTCGCCTAATACTCCTAAAAACTTTTCGTATAACCCTTTTCTGAAACTTTCAATTTTTGATATTAAATCTTCTTTACAAATTTCATAATTATTAACTGTATATGTTCCAACTATGCCCCTATCGTACTCTGCTAATTTTTTAAAATTACCATTTATCCAGACATTTCTTCCTTGCGTTAATTCAAAATTATTGCCTTCTAAAACAATTTTCTTATTACCAGATGTTGCAGTGCAATAATATGTACTTTTTTGTGAAATTCTCACTTTCAACTTTTGTGCATTGGGTAAATTAACATTGAAATAAGAATAGTAATTTATAGCTCCAATTGTAAAAAAACAAACTACTATATAAAAAAACTTTTTGTCTATAGTAAAATACATCGTAGCTAAAAACGATGCAGCTAAAACCGCACCTAAAACAGGATTATTTATTAAAATCAAACAAGTAAGACATCCCATAAATATTGTTATTGCATAATACACTAAAGGTCTTGCCATAATTAACTATTTTACTTGAAAATCTATTTAATAAATAGAACATATTAATTTGTTCTATTTTCTCGTTTTCTAACATATTTCAATGTTATTTAAAATATATTTTCAAGCATTTCCATACCCCCATAACCTTATTTTATCCAATAAATATTTAAGTTAATCAGTGTATTCCTATTTATTTATATATTCCAAGGGATAGAATAAATATAGTTTGTAATAATACATTTAGCACAAACAAGCTATAAGAAATTTTATTCTTTGAGATCTCTTTCTCATATAAGAGTGTTAGGCTGAATATATTTTCATATAAAGCAAAAATAATTAAATTTACATTTTGCAACTGAGTTATTGTATATTTATCTAAGAAAACAAAAATCAAAATATGTATACAAACTATTATAATTGAACTCTTTATAGAAACTCTTTTTATATATTTATAGTTAATATCTTTTAGTTTTTTATTAATATTCCTATTTTGCAATAGAATTGAGAGGCCACAGCACGGCACAGTTATAAAATTTATGTACAAAATACCCATAAGTGTAAATGGCATATCTCCAGTAGTAATTAAACTCGCGAGTATTATAATGATTTCGCTTACCCCTGTAGCACTTAGAAATAAAACTAATACACTAACATAATTAATGATTTTTTTACTACGCCGAACTAATTCTATTATTTCACTTAAATCATTTTCTTTTAAAAATAAACTTGAAAGTTCTCTCACAACATTACTACATTCATCTCCTGCTGAAATGGATATATTAGAATTGTTTAAGTATTCCAAATCAGTTAATGTATCTCCTACTGACGCTATAGAGCATCCCTTATAATTTAGAGAATTAACAATTTTACTCTTATGTTTAGGTGTAATTTTTGAAAATATACTAACACTCTCAATATTTTCATCAAATTCCTTTTTACTCATATAATCTATTTCTGCACCCGATAGAATTTCCTCTTTTTTATATGTAAGTCCTATTAGTTTCCCAAAAGCAAAAGAAGCTAATTTGTTATCATCTTCTTCTATAATAGACCTAATATTAACCTCCCTACAGATCTTCATGGCTTCATATGAGCTTTCTTTTATAGGATTTTCAAATCCCATTAGCCCAACAAACACTAAATTACTTTCGATGTTCTCATCAATGCTAGGCTCATAGTTGAAATTTCTATATCCGTACGCTATAACATTATATGCTTTATTAGACATATCTATATGAATGTTTGTAACATTTTTAATATCAGCCTCTTTAATTTCTTTTTCTACACCATTAATTAAAATATGAGTGCATTTATTAAGTAAACTATCAAGGACACCTACTACATTAGCTCTATACCTATCCTCAATCTTATTTACAACTGTTTTAATTCTCTTATCAGAATTATAGGGAATTCGAAATATTCTCTCTTTGTTATGCTCTAATTTACTTTTTTCCATAAGTTTATCATTAAAATATTTAAGGATTGAGCATTCTGCCAAACTCTCAATCGAGTTAGGATTCTCCATGTATGAGGTGCCTTCATTGAAAAGTTTAGCATCATTGCAAAGTAATGCTATGCTCATTATTCTTTCTAAAGCACCTTCAATTTCAATGCCCTGGTATTGAACAAAAATAAGGGTACTATCACAATAAACTTCTCTCAAAACAAATTTACTCTCTGAGATAACCCCAATTTTTTTTGTAAATATTGTAGATATATTGGATAAAAAGTATATAGTAGAATTATTATTTATGTATACATCTCTCTTCTTAAACTCAGCAGATATAATATAAAAAAATAAAAATAACATTATAATAAAAATCGGCAAATTAAATGTCATAAAAATATATATAAGTGCATTTATAATTGTATAACCACTAAATTTTTTGTATGCAGTAAAAGCTAAAGCAATTATTCCTGCTATTAAAATAATTAGGGCTATATTGTTTGCGATTTTAGTTAAGGTCTTACTAAAGATTCTATTATCGTTTTTATAATCAAGTAAGACTTTTATAATTTTACCAATTTGTGTATTCATGCCCGTAGCAATAACAATACCAAGCCCAGAGCCTTTAGTAACAATAGAAGATTTATAAACAATATTTTTAATTTCGGAAAGATTTACAACTTCCCCTTCCATCTTCATAGAATATTTTTCCACTTCATATTTTTCGCCTGTTACAGCGACCTCAACCACCTTAAGATCTTCGCATTCTAATATCCTGATATCTGCAGAAACATAACTACCTTTTTTAAGATAAACAATGTCTCCAACCACTATTTCATCACAGCCTATTTTAAGTACCTTGCCACAACGCATTACACGAGAAAAAGTCATATTTAAATTATCAAGTACCATTAGACTTTTTTCTTCTTTATAATCTCCATTAATTAAAAGTATTACACTTACTATGATTATAAAAGCTGCAATATACGCTATAATATACAACTTATTATAAAACAGCATAGCTATATAAAGTAATGATACCAGAATCCATACTTGTTTTATTCCGCTAATTGTCAAAGTTAGAATACTTTCAATCTTAGGCATTAATATAATATTTTTACCATGATTTTCTCTCATATATTTAATTTTATTTTCAGTTAATCCCAAATCAATATCTGAATCCAGTATTTCCAATACCTTTGCCGTTGTTTTTCCATACCACTTCTTCATATTGCTCAACCTATCCTTTTGCATTTTTTATCCATTATATTCTTCGTACAATAAACAGGAGACTTTAGCATAGACAGCTAAAGCCTCCATAATTTTAAATGCTTAATTTAATATTTTATGCTAACATAAAAAATCTCATTATATAAATTTAGTTACAACATTTATTACGGTTTTTTTTATGATGTTTCCTCTTTGTATTTATAATAAAAGTATTGCAACAACAATCATCGTTTCTGCAACTATTGTTACAGCAATTATTGCGCCCACCATTATTATCTTCAAAAAATAATAATAATAATATCCACCAACAACCCATACATATTTCCCCCCTCTCTAAAGGCAAATATTTTGTATTAAAGTCATTTCTCCTAAGTTTCTCAGTTTAATACTTCTTTTGTCGGTATATAATATTGTACTTATAACAAAAAGGTTCCAATTAATAATATCAACAACAAAATAATATCAGCATATTATTTAAATCTATTTTCTTAATATATTCTATTTTATTAATTTATTATTTTTAGACTCTCCCATTTCAATTTCTCCATCAGAATAAATATAGATTCCTTGCCCTTCTCTTTCATCATTCTGCCACTGACCTATATATTTTTCTCCACCAGCCCAATTATGGATGCCTTCACCATGTCTAAGTCCATTTTTAAAGTTACCTACATATGTGTCTCCATCTGGCCATGTACATATTCCTTGACCACATTTTTCACCATTTTCCCAAACTCCTATATAGGTTTCACCATCTGGCCAAGTATATATACCATATCCTTGTTTTTCATCATTCACCCATTCACCTATATATTTTTCACCACCCGAAAAAGTAAGTGTACCTTGGCCATTCATTTTATCATTCTCCCAAAAACCTACGTATTTACTCCCATCGTTATATATGAAGGTCCCCTCACCTTGTTTCTTCCCATCGGTTCTTTCTCCTTGATAGGACCCCCCGTGAACATGTTGTGTTTTGGGAATTATACTATTGTTTTTATTAATTATATTAGAATTATGTAATTTAATTTTATCCAAATTAACCTTACTTAATTTTATATTTTTCAAATTCAAATCTCTCCTTTAACTTAAACAAAATGACTTGTTATATTATTTCATATGTATATCTTTAATATAATATACCATATTCGTTTAATATTATGCAATAAATTTCCACGAAATAAAACCTATAGGAATTAATTCCTATAGGTGATTTTTCTAGAAAATACTATCTTTGAAATCCTCTGTTGTTCTGTTGTTTTTTAGCTCTTCTACAATCAGGACATCTTTGTGGTTCATTTTCAAATCCTTTTTCTTTATAAAATTCTTGCTCACCCTCAGTGAATACGAATTCTTGTGAACAATCTTTACATACAATAGTCTTGTCTGTCATTTAAACATTTCTCCTTTTTATTTATATTAAGATTTAAGATCTGATTTACTTTATATGCCTAAAAAGGTAATGTTTTAATCATATCAAATCTTGATGTTGTTGATTTTGCAATCCCAACTCATTTAGAATAACATACATATTATTAATATGCAATACTTTTCTTTAAATTACTTTGAGAATGCGCCGATGTTCATTGTTTACAACTGCGGGCTATTGCTATATTAATGGTTCCTTTAACAAAATCAATGGCTTGCAGTTTACTATGTCCCTTATGTTTTATCTGCTCTTCCTCCTTTCTTGCAATCGCTTTATATGGATATTCTTTTTCATCATTTTCTATTACTTCTATTACGTAACCCCTATACTCTTCCATACTCCACCCCTTAATATTTATTTAAATGTTGTTCATAATTATATATTTGATATATATTATTTAAAAACTAACCAATAATTTGACTTTATTTAAACCTTTACTCAATCTTATCATTTTGACTCTTGACTTTAAATCTAGTTATAATTTTACTTTTTTGATCCTCCTTTTATAAAATCATTATACCACATTTAGAATAATTTGAATATTCTTTTATTTACTTATAGTTAGACTTCTAATTCTCTTTTCTATGTTTCTTTTTAACTACTTTTAACCTGAAAATTCTTCTTTTTCTTTAAGCAATTAGTCAATGCCCTTTTTATTACTTAATGCATGTAGTATACTTATATATTAGTTTGAAATATACTATTAAAGGAGGATACTTATGAAAGATAACATAATAGAAATTGAAGATAGCATAATAAAATATCTTTATGAAAATAGAACATCATCCCCACAAAGCATAGCAAAAATTAAACTTTCGGTAAATTTAGGTAATGGTAAAGGCGATATTAGATTATTAAAATCTTCTCTTGAATCTTTAATGAAGAAGAAGTTTATAACTAAACAAGCGATTAGAGGAAATTATAAAATTGAGAGCAGTGGAATAGATTTTATTGAAGGGAACTAAAATATTTAAAATAAAAAGCGGCTCAGATATCATAAAACTATGTATCTAAGCCGCAATATGTCTATTTAATTTGTTAGTAACTTATTAGAATTGAATATATCTGTCATGGTTTTAAACTACAACATAGTTTTTTAATTTAGCAGATATTATATCATCTATCTACCCCCATGCACAATTTTAATTATAGCATATTTTACTGCTGTATTCAATAGCAATATACATAATTTTGTCGAATTGTTTAATCTAAGCTTCATACTATTAAGTTTTCTTCTTCATTTGTATATTGTATCCTAAAATCGTATAATCATACAAATTATCCACATGATTTTATATTTTTATTACTTTATATCTATCATATCTATAAACTTGCTTAGGGTTTTTTCTCCAATGCCCCCCACTTTTGTTAGTTCTTGCACAGACTTAAAACCTCCATTTTGTTCTCTATATTCAATTATAACATCAGCTTTAGCATCTCCTATGCCCGTAAGAGTCTTTAGTTCCTCTTTGCTAGCAGTGTTTATATTTATAATAGTGTCCGCTTTACTACTTTTAGAGCTTGAATTTGCAGAATCATTAGTAATACTCTTTAGAGAAGTATTCTGCGGAGTATTACCCTGAAGAGGTTGTGTTTTGGCTACCTCACCCTTTTTAGAAATTATAATACAGTCTTCATCATTTAGTTTCGATGAAAGATTCGTGGCATCAAGATCTGCGTCTTTAGTTCCACCACCTGCTAGTTTAATAAGATCAGTCACTCTACTTCCCTTTTTTATTTCATAAACACCAGGCTCTTTTACAGCACCCTTTATGTCCACTTTAATATTACTATCGTCAACTTTCGTACTGCTATCTGTTACTTTAGTACTATTATCTGGGACTTTAACACTACTACTTGCTACTTTAGTATTGCTTGCTTCTGCTTTATTTGATCCCGCTGCTATAACCCCCTCAACATTCTTAATATTTGTAGTTTTATCAGCTTCTACAAATATATCCTTATAGTCTGTTGCATTAACATTTTGTTTTGGACTTGACATTATATATCCCGCAACTATAAAAGTAATACTTATAAACAAAATAACTATAGACCCTATTATTTTTTCTTTATTTTTCATAATTCCTCCTTATCAACCTCTACAAGCACAAAATGCTCCTAACTATTTTTTCCTTATATATAGAATTATTGACAACTTTCCACGAATACTATCGCTAAGAAAGGTTTTTTTTGATATACTATAAATATTGAAAAACTGGAGGTAACCTATGAAAAAGTTAATCACAATATTAATTACATCATTTTTAATAATTTTTAATGCATCATCGGCAGCTAAAGCACTAGTAACCCCACCAGTTGTTTCTGCTGATAGTGTAGTTTTATTGGATGCCACTACTGGTAAACTACTTTATGAAAAAAACAAAGATTCTGCTTACCCTCCAGCTTCGACCACTAAAATAATGACTATACTTTTAGTCTTAGAAAAGGGACATCTAAATGATGTGGTAACAGTAAGCAAAAATGCATCGTTAGCTGATGGTTCAAAAATATATCTCGTTGAAGGTGAAAAAATTTCTGTAAAAGAATTGTTATATGGATTAATATTAGCCTCTGCTAATGACTGCGCCGTGGCCTTAGCAGAACATACAAGTGGTTCCACAGCAAATTTTGTAGCACTTATGAATAAAAAAGCGGATTCGCTAGGTTGTAAAAACACTAATTTTGTTAATCCTAATGGGCTTTATAACGTTAAGCATAAAACTTCGGCCTATGATTTATCTCTGATTATGCAGGAACTTACTAAACATCCCGAGTATAAGGAGCTATCAACAAGTCCCTCACATAAAATACCATCAACAAATAAATCAAAGGTGCAGCGTCCTCTGTGGAATGAGAATAGACTAATACAAAAGGACAGCCAGTATTATTATAATGGTTGTGAAGGTGGAAAGACAGGCTATACTATCCAATCACAGCACTCTTATATTGCAGTAGCTACTAGAAATGGTCAAAAACTTATAGTAGCTCTTGTACATGACTCTAAAAAGACTTTTTTCCCAGACAGTCGAAAGCTATTTGATTATGGATTTGATAATTTTGAGTTGTCTAAACAGTTTGATAAAAATGATATTGTATCAAAATTAACATTAAAGGATGGTACAGTGCTTCCACTGCTTGCCTCAAAAAATTTATATGTTATTAAACCTAAGAATTCAACTCTAGCCCCAAATGTTAAAACCGTGCAAAATAAAACAAACCTATCATCGATTAAGAAAGGTGAGTTAATAAGTAAATCTATAATTACTTTAGATGGAAATTCTTACAATCTAGATTTGGCTAGCGGAAAGAATTATGCTAAGAAGAGCTCAACTGTTTCTAATATATTCCACAAAAACTCAATAAATCTTTCACTCTTAGTAAACATAATAAAATATCTAATAATTGCTTTAGTAATATTATTTTTATTTATAAGAGGAAACCGAAAAAGATTAAGAAGAAAAAGAAACCTAGATAGATTTATAAATAATTTGAATAATAGAAAATAATACATAAAAAAAAACAAAAGCACAAAGTATAAACTATTAACTTAGTTTAACTTTGTGCTTTTTTATATTTCACTTTCAGCTTTTAGTTTACTCACCAAATTATTAATGTCGTCCGGGAGTTTTGACTGAATTATAAGTTGCTCCCCAGTTCTTGGATGTGGAATAATTAATTTATATGCATGAAGTGCCTGCCTATCAATATAGTTGGGATCACAAGTTCCATAAAGACTATCTCCATAAAGCGGATGACCAATATGACTAAAATGAACACGGATTTGATGTGTTCGACCAGTTTCCAAAGTCACTTTCACCAAATCACCATTTTTATAAGAATCAATAACTTCATAATGAGTTATACTTCTTTGCCCCTCATCGCAAACTTTTCTATTGATACTTTCTTCATCTGGTTTTCCAATGGGCAAATCAATAGTACCTGATTTATTTTGCAGATTCCCATGTACAACAGCCATATAGCTTTTCTCAAAAATTTTACCATGGATATCCTTATCCTGAACATCTTTGCTTTGGATGTCTTTACTCTGCATGTCTCTCGCTAACGCCATATGTGAAAATTGATTTTTTGCAATTATTATAAGACCTGAGGTATCCATGTCTAATCTACTAACTAGTCTAACAATGCATTTTTCACCTCTTTCTTTGAAATAATACAAAACTCCATTGGCAAGGGTACCACTCGGATAACCCCTAGTAGGATGAACAACTAAGCCTGGCCTCTTATTTACAACAATAAGATCTATATCATCATATACAACGTCTAAATCCATCTTCTCAGGTTCAATATTCTGATGTTCGTCTCTCTTCATATCAATTTCTATTATATCATCTGAATTAATTCTAAGATTTAGTTTAGCTACTTTATTATTTACAGTTATTTTTCCAGTAAGCCCAGAGCTTTTTATAAACCTACCAGATAAATTTTCTGTATACTTTAGATAATCTCTTAATTTTGCATCGAATATATTTGCTCTAACTACGTAAGTTAATTTATCACTAAGCAATAGCAATTACTTCTATTTCAACTATTGCATCTTTAGGAAGTTTTCCTGCCTGAACACATGATCTAGCTGGAGGATTAGTATTAAAATACTGTGAATATACTTCATTCATAGCAGCAAAATCATTCATATCCTTTAAAAAAACTAAAGTTTTTACTACCTTATCCATAGTTGATCCCGCTTCTTCTAATATAGATTTTATGTTCTCTAAAGATTGTGCTGTAGCTTTTTTTATATCATCATTTATGAATTCTCCAGTAGCCACATTTATTGCTAATTGTCCTGATGTATATATTACATTTTGGACTTTTACAGCCTGAGAATATGGTCCTAAAGCTGCTGGTGCATTATTTGTATTTATAATGTTCTTTTCCATTAATACTTCCCCCTCTTTAGTGTACAATATCAATTATTTAAGCCATAACCTGTGAAGCTTCTTGTTAATGCTTTAATTTATAGTCTTCACCTAACATAACTACTACATCATAAGTTTGTGAACTCGAAGTCAAGAACTCAATATTGTCCACTTCAAAATCATTTTCTAGTTCCGTTTTTATATCTTTAGTACTGTTGTATACCAAAACTTTAGTTTTACTAGTGACCTTACCATTTCCTGTTGCTATATTAGTATAGCCTTTCTCTTTAAGGAATGCTGAATAATCTTTAGCAAGTCCTGATGTTTTAGTTCCATTTAATATGTTTATTTTAAGTTTTGATTTGTTAACTGCTAGTGCACTTCCATCATTCAACTCTGAAATAATCTTTTCATTTAGAGATTGATTATATACTACATAAGATACTCCACCTACAGTCTTTAAATCGCCCTGAATGGTCTCCATAGAAAGATTATCTTTACCTAGTGTACCAAACCTAAAACCATATTTAATTATGTCCATAGCGTCCATATTAGTTTCTACATAGCTTTTTACTGCTGATAAAATACGTGGAATTTCAAATATTGTAACTGGTCTTTTTATTTTTTCCATAACTTTAGTTATAAAAATGTGTTGATTTTCTATTCTTCCTAAATCACCATTTTCAAGGCCACTACCATCAGAATTTTTTCTCCACCTGAAGTATTCTTCAGCCTTTTTACCATCCAGATGAACATTTGTGCCTTTTTCAAAATGGATGCTTAAATTCTGCGTAGGGTCATCATAATCCATTTTCCTCTTGATGTCCACATTTACCCCGCCAATAGCATCTATCACCTTATCAAAACCTGCATAGTTGATTTTGCCATAATAATCAATTTTAACACCTAAGAGATTTTGCACCGCATCAACTGCATAGGTTACGCCACCAATAGCATGAGCAGCATTTATTTTTTGATTTTTACCATTTATTTTTATTAATGTATCCCTTGGAATAGAAATTAAACTTACTTTCTTATCTGTTGCATTGTAATGTGCCAATATCATTGTATCTGTTCGTTTAGGATCATTAGGACTTGTAGAACCAGGAGTACCAACATCTACACCCATAACCAAGATATTGCAAGATTTCCCATTACTCTTAATAGCTTCTAAATTGCCTTGGTTTAGCTGCGTAGCTACACCTTTTTTTGATAAATCTACTGCACTATTATTAAAGCTAGCTAAGAAGAAAAAAATATAGCCTAAAATTAATACAAGAGTAAGCACTACAAAAGCAGTAGTTACAATTGCAATTTTTTTATAATTCACTATCTTTTTACTTTTATTATTACTCATACTCTCACCTACTATTTTTGCTTAATAAATAATTTCTTGCGTCAATTGTATCCATATGCAATAATCCATTTTGGCTTATAACATATTTTATCGTGTTATCAAATGACTCTAATACAGCTGCATTTAGATCTACCATACTTAAACTTCTCAATGCCTCTACACCATCAAATACCCTTAATGGCTCAATATAATCCGCTATATAAATTATCTTCTCCAAAACGCTCATATTTTTTCTACCAGTAGTGTGATAGTGAATAGCATTTAGAATATTCTCGTCATAAACTCCCATTACTTCTCTAGCTATTATACTTCCAACAAGGCCATGTAAAATGGATGGGTTTTGTAATTCTATATCGCAAAGTTCTATTTTATGATCCATTGCAATTTTTATAAGCTGTGCATCCGTCTTATTCTTAACACAATCATGTACTAATCCTGCAATTCGTGCTTTCTCTATATCTTCTCTATAAATAGTTGCTAGTTTGACTGCAGTCTTACTAACGCTTAAGCTATGTTTTAATCTACTTTCCTTTAAATTTTCAATTAGATAATCAAGCATTTCTTTCTCATTCCACATTGAAATCCTCCTTATATCACTAAAACTTAGGTAATAATCACTGAATTTCTTGTACTATTTATACAAATGAAACTTATCAATTATTTTCTCTACACCCTTAGGAAGAAGATAATTAATATTTCTACCTTCTTTTATATTTTTTCTAATATTAGTAGAAGATATATCTATAATTGGCATATTAAGAAAGATGATTTTATTTTCGAATTTTTTTTCAACACGCTCTTTTTCCTTTAACACTTCTTCAACTGTAAATCCTGCTCTATTATAAACCACTAGCTTACAACTATTTAATAATCTATCTACATTTTTCCAATTATCTAAATCCATTAAGCTATCACCACCAATTAAGAAATACCATTCTATTTTTTTTTGTATATCACTAAAAAATTCGATAGTTTCATAGGTGTAACTATTTTCTTTTTTATTTAATTCATAATCACTTATCTCGAAATGACTTTCGCCTTGGATTGCCCTTTCTACTAAATCATACCTTGTTTGAGCATCAGTAATTTTTTTATTAATTTTATTAGGTGGATTCCCAGCTGGCATGAATAAAATTTTATCCAAATGTAGATTATATAATGCTTCATAGGCAATATGAATGTGACCTATGTGAATTGGATCAAAAGTTCCTCCGAAAATTGCCTTTTTCACTATAACACCTTCTTTATATTATAATAAGTTATGTTAAATAAAATAATAGCTTGATTAATAACTTTACATAGAGGAAAAAGCATGTAAAATTACATGCTTTTTATGGTAATTCTATTCTAGCCTTTTTTAAAGATCTTTTATACAATACACATTTACTACCAATAGTTTGAACTCCCTCAGCGCTTATAGCTTCGCAAATTATATCCGAAGCTTCTCTAGCAGTTATCCCACTATTATTTAGAATTTTGATTTTTATTATCTCTCTAGATTCTAGTGCAGCATCTATCTGTTTCAAAAAATTTTCTTCTATTCCAGCTTTTCCAACCTGAAATAATGGTTGTAATGGATTGGCAAGAGTTCTTAAATAACTTCTTTGTTTACTTGTAATCATAACATCCTCCTAGTTAAATTCTTAAGATATAAGAATTATCACTTTTTATCTTTTATAATAAGAATTCAAATTCAAAGTTTAGTAACCTTACTAAATCACCATCTTGAATTCCCTTTGCAACTAATGCATCAAATACTCCCTTATTCTTTAAAACCTTATGGAAATATCTAAGAGAATCCGGTTCATTTATATTAACAGCACTAAGTAACCTATCAACAAAACTTCCTTCAACAACATAAGTTCCTTCTTCGTCCACTTTAACCGTGTACGTAAATCTCTTTTCTTCTATTACGAATTTATCTTCGTCGTTTATTACTAGCTCTGTAACTGGAATAGTAGTTAACATTCTAGCTGCTTCTTTCATAAGTGCTTCTACACCTTGACTTGTAGCTGCTGATATTTTGAATATCTTACTATTGTCATATCCCAGTTCATTTAATTTCTTCTTAAAGTTTTCAAAGACTTCTTCATCAAATAACATATCACTTTTATTAGCAGCTATTATTTGTGGTCTATCCCATAATTTAACACTATATTTTCTAAGTTCTTCATTTATTTTTATAAAGTCCTCTACAGCATCTCTACCTTCAATACCTGAAATATCGACCACATGGATAAGGATTCTAGTTCTTTCAATATGTCTTAAAAAACCTATTCCAAGACCGACTCCTTCAGCTGCGCCTTCAATTATTCCTGGAATGTCTGCCATAACAAAACTCTGTGCACCTTTCACACTTACTACCCCTAAGTTTGGTTTTAAAGTTGTAAAGTGATAATTAGCAATTTTAGGTCTTGCTTTTGATACCACTGAAAGCAAAGTTGACTTACCAACATTAGGAAATCCTAATAGTCCAACATCAGCTAATAGCTTAAGTTCAAGCTTAATCCATCGTTCTTCTCCTGGCATTCCTGGTTCAGCAAAATTTGGTGCTTGCCTTGTAGGTGTACAAAATTTAACATTACCTTTCCCGCCTTGTCCTGCTTTGCAAACTCTATAAGTTTGGCCATCATGAGACATATCGCACATTATTGTGTCTGTTTCTATGTCGCGCACAATTGTACCCATTGGAACTTTAACATGCAAATCTTCTCCAGCTTTTCCATAACACTTAGATCCAGAACCACCTATTCCAGCTTTTGCTATAAACTTTCTTGCATATGAGAAGTCTAATAGGGTAGTCATACTAGCATCAACTACTAATATTACATCTCCACCGTCTCCACCGTCTCCACCATCTGGTCCGCCGAGTGGTATATATTTTTCTCTTCTAAATGAAACAGATCCACTTCCACCGTTTCCTGATTTAACAAAAATTTTGGCTGTATCAATAAACATATATTTCACCTTACCTTAGCGCATTTTCTATTTTAATCTATTCTTTTCATTAATAAATATCATTAATAAATTTGTTTTCATTTGTGATTATCTATATATTTCAAAGCACCTTTCGGCCTTTTTCATTTTCAAATGTCCATATATAACTTGCAAATCTTTTGTAAAATCATTCCTTTTTTATAAATAGAATCATCTGATTTACTTATTATTCTTCTCCAAAAAAGAATTACTATTCTTCAAAAGAGAATTTTAAAAAAGCACCCTTTAAGGGTGCCTTAAATTATTCAGCAATAATTATTTCTTCATCTACAGGATAAACGCTTGCTTTTTTCTTCATTTTTCCCATTCTTTCAAATTTAACTAATCCATCAATTTTAGCAAAAAGAGTGTCATCTCCACCTATTCCAACATTGTTTCCTGGATGAATTTTTGTTCCTCTTTGTCTTACTAAAATATTACCTGAAAGAACAAATTGTCCATCTGCACGTTTAGTCCCAAGTCTCTTAGATTCACTATCTCTACCATTTCTTGAGCTACCTACTCCTTTTTTATGAGCAAATAACTGAAGGTTCATAACTAGCATAGTCTTACACCTCCTCTATTTCTACTTTTATATATTTACCATAAGTAATTTCTATACTTTTAAGTCCAAGTATCATTGTTTCAAGTAAAACTTGACATCTTTCAATATCTTCTAGAGATTGATTTTCTAAATTTAAATTTAGAAATCCATCATCTATAACATACTTTACCTTAATTTTCAAAACTTCCTCAATTCCAATAACTGTAGTTTGAGAAATTACTGAAATAGAATTACAAATTAAATCTACATCTAATTGCTTTTCTATAGGCTGAGCATGACCTTTTATTTTAAAAGAAACTATTTTACCAAAACTTCGAATAAACTTAACTTTAACCATAACTAAGCTTCTATCTTCTCAATTTGAATTTTAGTATATGCTTGTCTGTGTCCTTGTTTCTTTCTGTAATCTAACTTTCTCTTAAACTTGAAAACTATAATCTTTTTAGCTTTTCCTTGTGCCAATACCTTAGCAACAACTTTAGCTCCTTCAACTACAGGTTTTCCAACTATTAAACCTTCTTCCTTGCCTACTGCAAGAATTTCATTTAATTCAATTGTTGTTTCAACTTCAGCATCCAATTTTTCAACGAACAAAACGTCTCCTTCTTGAACTCTATATTGTTTTCCACCAGTAACTACAACTGCGTACATAAAATACACCTCCTTGATCCAGTCTCGCCATCCCAGGTACATACCTTTATGTAAATCTGTTTTTTATAATCAAGTATGTTTCATAACCTTGTGTGTGCGGTCTACAAAAGGTATTTTAACATATATCCATATGTTTGTAAAGCATATTTACCCATATATCTTATAGGTTTGCAAATTTCTTATTTGATTTGCGAAAATCAGCGTTTCTACTTTGAATTTTTGTAAGTGAGGAATAAAATTCACATAAACTTTATTCTTAAGTGCCCCTATCTGCTGTGCAAATTCTAAAACATTCTCCATAATATCTTTTTCATAAATTTTGTCTATCTCGATATATATGTCTTTTAGGCCTTGTTCCTTAAACATCTTAATAATTTCATTTTTAATTAAAAATTGAATATATGTTAGTTTAACTCTACTACTTTTCCCACCACAATGATTGCAGGGTTCCTCAATAAACTCGTAAATTGACTTTCCTCGTCTTCTCCTTGCAATCTGAACCAAATTCAGTTCAGTAAATGGATAAATTACAGTCTTATTTTTATCATCCGCAAATCCTTCGCGTAAAACATCTAATATACTTTTTCTCACCTCTAAATCCTCAATATCAATAAAATCTATTATAATAATTCCACTTAAATTCCGGAGCCTTATTTGTCTTGCAATTTCTGTTGCAGCCTCAATATTAGTACTTTGTGCAGTTTTTTGTAGTGATCGACTCTTTATATTCTTCCCAGAATTAACATCTATTACATACATTGCCTCAGTTTTATCAATCACGATATTTCCTCCACATTTTAGTGAGATTCTATGATTGCGAAGACTCAGTATTTCCTTTTCTATTCCATAATAATCAAAAAGCATTCTGCTTTCATTATGAAGTTCAACTTTCACGTCGATATCAGACCGGTTTTCCGTGGTTTTTTTCGCATATTTAAAATCACTTTCATTGTTTAATACTATTTTGCAAGTATTTTTATCTAATATATCACGTAGTGTCCTGTTTAAAGCTCCAACATCGCTAAATAGCAAAATAGGATTTCTTGAATACTTAGCGCGGTTTATAACAGATTTATATATTTCATATAAATCGCAAACTTCATCGTTTAAGATATTAATATCTACATTAAAGGCATTAGTTCTAATCATTACCCCTATATCCTCTGGTTTATTTAGCGAACTTGTCACCATAGACTCAAAAGCTTTATTGTTTATTTTTTTAGAAAAATTTATATCTTTATTCATATTCACAACCACGCAATAAGTACCAGGAATTCCAAAAGCGCTTGTAACTTTGGCTCCCTTTTTGTCTATTCCCTCTTTTAAAACTTCGACAATAATTTCCTCACCCTTTTTTATCTTGGTATTATTAAATTTTTCATCAATATACATATAACAATCTTTGTTATGTCCAATATCTATAAAGGCGCACTTAATTGCTGGGACAATATTCTTTACAACCCCCTTATATATTTCTCCTGGAATAGGACCACTATATTCTTCCTCTATAAAACATTCCTTTAATTTGTTATTTTCCTTTATAGCTATTCTTAGAAATTCTTCTTGTCTTTCAATATATATTTCTTTCACTTTAACCTACTCCTATTGTACTATTTTTTAAAAAACTCACTAAGAGTGACTAATATATCCTCTTTATATGCATACATTTCTTCGCGCGTTATATCAACAAAGGTCTCCTTATTAATTAACTCTAAGTTTTGCTTAATATAATCTGAAAGCAGGCCAGCAGATAAATTATCGCGACTACCACAAGCAATAAGGACTGAAAAGCAAATCACTAAGTTCTCTACCTTATAGTCAGATTTATGAACAAATGGTTTTATATTAATCATTTTTTCTCCATTTTTGCTTTTCTTAATAATATTCCATTCATCCAAACTGCAAAGAAATCCAACTTTTTCTTTAACGTTCTCTACGTTGGTGCATTTAAATTTAATAGTATATTTTGCTGCATCTATAATTGCCATAGCTTGTAATTTCTTTTTTCCCTCAATTGGAATAACTTTTACCACATCTAAAATTTCAATCCCACGTGGTGTGTTTTCATTCATTTTATCCATAATATATTTTTCTTCTAGATCCTCACTTAGTACTACGTCCATGTATTCACCATTTGAATGTACTCCAACAGATAGTGGTTGCGCAATGGACACTGCCATATGAGGATTAAATCCGTTTGAATATTCTATTGGTAGATCTGATCTCTTAATTACTTTCTGTATGGTTCTCATTAGATCTAGATGAGCAACAAACTTAATTTCACTATCTTTACTGTACTTTATTAAATAACGCACCCTTGAAACACGTCCCTTCTTTAAAATTAACATTAACACCACACTCCGTGCAGCCTTCTTTGCAATTTTGAGTTAATTCTACTTTCTTTGCCTTTTCATTTTCTGATATTAAATACTCCTTATTAACGCCAATATCTATAAAATCCCAAGGAAGGATTTCATCGTAACTTCTTTCCCTGTAAGCATAGAAATCTCCTGAAACATTGCATTCTTCCATTGCTTCTTTCCATATATCAAAATCAAAATACTCGGACCAGCCATCAAATTTTGCACCCTTTTCAAATGCTTTTATAATAACATCACAAATTCTTCTGTCTCCTCTAGCAATGACTGCCTCTAGGTATGAAACTATAGATTCATGATAGTTGTATGTAACCGCCTTACTAGTTATTGCATATTTGACTGCTTTTATTTTTTCAACTACATCCTCCATTGTGCTCTGCGCGGCCCATTGGAATGGAGTAAATGGCTTTGGTACAAAAATAGCTGAGCTTGCAGTAACTTTCAGTCCCCTTTTACGCGTTTCTTTAGGAATTTTAAAGTATTCCCCTGCTACCTTATCTGATAACTGCGCAATTCCTCGAACATCCACCAATGTCTCATAAGGAAGTCCCACCATAAAATAAAGCTTTATAGTTGACCAACCGGAAGCAAAAACATTGCTAGCTGCTTCTAATATTTTCTCTTCTGTAACACCTTTATTTATAATATCTCTCATTCTTTGTGTTCCAGCTTCTGGTGCAAATGTTAAGCCAGTTTTTTTAACTTTTTGTATTTCCTTAATTAAATCTACAGAGAAAGAATCTATTCTAATTGAAGGAAGTGATATACTAACGTGTTCGTTCTTATACTTCTCTATAAGTGTAGTTATAAGGTTTTTTATATCTGAGTAGTCGCAAATGCTCAGAGAGCTTAAAGATATTTCTCTATAGCCTGTGCTCTTTAATAATTTATCTGCTGTTTCTACAAGTGTCTCAGTGCTTTTTTCTCTGACTGGTCTATATATCATGCCAGCTTGACAAAATCTACATCCATTGGTACATCCTCTAAAGGTCTCGAGTATTACTCTATCATGTACTATTTCAACATACGGAACTACCATTTTCTCTGGAAAAGAAACTTCATCAAAATTTACTACGAATCTTTTCTTAACACTTTTAGGAACATCATCATATTTAGGTTTAAATTCGCAAATAGTGTTATCTTCGTTATAAGACACCTCATATAATGAAGGCACATATACGCCTCTTATCTTAGATATTTCTCTTAAAAACTCTTTACGCTTACCTTTAAAATTTTTATAAATATCTAATACGTCATTCATTATTTCTTCACCTTCACCAAGTTCAAAAAAATCAACTATATCATATAGCGGTTCAGGATTATAAGCACAAGGACCACCAGCCATAACTATAGGTTCATCTTCGCCTCTTTCTGAAGCTCTTATAGTAATACCCGACATATCAAGCATATTTAGTATATTAGTGTAGCTCATTTCGTATTGCAGTGTAAACCCTAAAAAATTGAATTCATTTAAAGAATCTTTGCTTTCTAGTGCATATAAAGCTATATTGTGTTCTCTCATTTGTTTTTCCATATCTGGCCAAGGAGCAAAAGCTCTTTCACAATAGGTGTCGGATCTTTCGTTTAACACATGATAAAGTATCCTACTACCTAAATGTGACATACCCACTTCATACACATCTGGGAAACAAAAAGCAAATCTTATATCAACTTTTTCTTTATCTTTATAACAACAATTAAGTTCTCCACCTACGTATCTAGCAGGTTTTTCAACCTTAAATAAGATATCATCAGAAATTTTGTTCATAGAAATCACTCCTCATTTTTTCCTCTATGGTAAATAACAGTTTACGTTTATTACATTATTTTATTTTAACACATGATACTTAAATCTCAAAACGAAAAATAATCTTGAACAAAACAAACAGAATAACCAACCTATAATAGGCTGGTTATTCATCAATATGCATTCTCATAAATTATCCTTTAATTTCTTAATGTCAATATACTCATTTAAGCTTATATTACCATAGGCTTTTATTGCCTCAATAATTTCATTCTCATACAAAATCTCTAGCACACTCATATTTTCATCTAATATAGTAAACAAATTATATTTATTTTTATCAATTATTCCTAAAACTGACAATAAATCTTTTTCACAAAAAATAGATATACTCCTATTCTCTACATATCCTCTCTTTATAAATCTATACTTCTTCTTAATAATATAACCCATAATCAAATATACTATCCTTTCCTTCTCTTTAATCGAAGATATTAAAATAAATATAGAAATCAAGCCTAAATTAAAATTGCTTTTATGTGCAGTGACACTTACAAAATATATAAACATAAAAATGCTTCCAAGTACCATACTAACCCTAATGGAAATTTCATTAGCCTTTCTATATATAGTTTTAATACTAAGTATATCCCTAAGTATTCTCCCCCCATCTAGTGGAAAAGCTGGTATAAGGTTAAAAACACCTAAAGCTAAATTACTTTTATAAATCAAATACAAATAGGGCATTTTAAATAATATAAATAAAATATAAAAAATAGTTGCTAGTAATAAGTTGAATAAGGGCCCCGCTAAAGAAATTATTAAATCCTCTTTAGCACTTGCTTCGTCTAAATCCTTTACTTTAAGTACAGCTCCTATAGGAAGTATCTCTATATCAAAACCAGAAAAGCCTAGAATTCTAGCAGTTAAATAATGCATTAACTCATGAAGAAACACTAGAATAAAAGCTATTACCAGTTCCCCTTTAAACCCTAATATTATTAATAAAATAATGTACGGTATAAATAACTTACTTATTCTTATCAATTAATCCCCCAAAGCGATTACTTAAATTATTGCTTGAATTATTGGAAACTAGTATCATTAGTATTAGAAATTGTGCTTTTAACTTTTTCTATAAGGTTTACTGTAATAACTTCTACATCTTTAATTTTAACGCCCTTCACTTTACTAATTAATGAGCTATAATTATATTCCTGATTTATTGCTTGCTTAGAATAATTATAAGCATATTGAGTTTTAGGTGTAACTACAACTTTAAAGAACAATACAAAAATGAACAATACTAATACACCAATTAATTCCCTGGTTAATCTCTTTATATAAAAATTTGCTATTCTGCTTTGTTTATTACTATCATTAGAAAACTTATTTGGTCCTCTTTGCTTTCTTGCCAAATTATTATAATAGCTCTGATATTGCATATTATAATTGCCCATTTTTATCCCCCTCTTGCATTCTTTTCACTATTTATATATATTTAATTTTTACCATTTATATTACATATTATAAGAAAAAAGTATCATTAACGCAGCAAAAAAAACAAGCACTGCAAAATATGCAGTGCTTGCTGAGTATATAATTAAAATTCACGATTCTTTAGACTCCTCATTAAAACTTCAGCCGTACCTAAATTTGTGGCAAGTGGAACGCAATGTACATCACACAATCTAAGAAGTGCTGAAATATCTGGTTCATGAGGTTGAGGTGTTAATGGATCTCTTAAGAAAATTATCATATCCATTTCACCCTGAGCTAGTTTTGCACCTATCTGTTGGTCGCCTCCCATAGGTCCTGATAAAAATCTAGTAACGGTGAGTCCAACTTGTTCATTTATTAATTTACCGGTTGTTCCTGTTCCATATAAATCATGTTTTTCTAAAACATCTTTGTAACGCTTTGCGAAATCAATTATATCATTCTTTTTCTTATCATGTGCTACTAATGCTATTCTCATATTTATTCCCCCTATGTAATCTGTTTAAATGTCATTAAATAACCACCTGTGGTGGTTTAGAAATTAATTTTTTTTCTCCTCATACCTACATTAAGCACTAGTCCTAGCGATATAAAACATGTTAAAATCGAGCTCCCACCATAACTCACAAATGGAAGAGTTATTCCTGTAATAGGCATAAGCCCCATTGTCATCCCGATATTTTCCATTATTAAAAATAGTAAACTTGAAATAAATCCCACACATAATACAGTTCCAAAGATATCCTTAGATTCTTTCGCAATTTTTATTAATCGATATATAACAATACCATATAATAATATTAATACTAATGCACCAATAAGTCCCCATTCTTCTGATAAAACCGCAAAAATAAAATCCGTATGATGTTCTGGAATAGTACTAAATTGCACTCCCTTTCCAAAACCTCTTCCTAGTATTCCTCCTGAACCTATAGCAATCTTTGATTGAGCAAGTTGAAGTCCAGCACCTAGTACATTTTTGTCAGGCGTAAAAACAGATAAGAGTCGTTCTTTCCAGTAAGATTGCATGAGTGGTGAATTCCATACCCCTACAACTAAAAGCAAAATTGAAGTTATTCCTCCAATTATCACTTTGTAATTTAGTCCTATACAATAAAATATTCCAAGTACTATAAAAAAACTTACCATAGTCATTCCCATATCCGGTTGAATAATAATTAATAACATTGGCACTGCCGCATAAAATATTAACTCTAACAAATTCTTAGGATCATTGATTCTTCCTTCCATTTCATCTAATTTCTTGGCAAGCATTATTGTCATGCCAATTTTAGCAAATTCTGAAGGTTGTATATTGACTGGGCCAATATTTATCCAAGAATTCGCACCATTAGTAACTTTTCCAAAAACATCACCGATTATTAGCAATATAATTCCTGCCCAATATATTATAACGGCATAATTTTCTATTAACATATAATCAAAGACCAAAAGAACACACATTACAACAAGCCCTACTATCAACCATAAAATTTGCATTCTTAAAATATTAGTTCCAGAACTCTTCACTGTAGCACTATAAATATTTATACACCCAAAAATTACAATACAAATCACAAATATAATTGTACCATAATCCAATTCTCTTAAAAGTTTCTTATTAAGTCTTAAGTTTTGTAAAAATCTCATGGTTTAACCTACCTCCATCTTAAATATGATTATATCATATTTAAATAAAAAAGCTATGCATAAGTTATTCATTATACATAGCTTTTTTAACTTATCTTTTTATTTTTTTGATAGGTATATTTGCTATTAATGCTGGCGAATTGCCATCATACTCATCCGTTGTTGTTAACCTAACTTCAATTTCCCCGGTTTCTACTTCAGCATATTTTGAAATTACCTGTAGTATGTCAGCCTTAATCAATTCTAAAAAATCAGGTGAAAAATCCGATCTATCATGTATTAAAATCAACTTTAATCTATCACTTGCAATGTCCTTTGAGAAAATCTTATTAGAAAACATTTTAAATAAATTCATTAATGTCACCCCCTATAATCCTTTAAATATTCTTTTAAGAGATGCAAAAAATCCTGCGCCTATAGTTGATGATCCATCTAATGAAGCGTAGGGTACTTCTTCTCCCATTATTCTTCTAGCAATGTTTTTAAAAGCTATGCCTGCTAAAGATTTATCATCTAATACAATTGGTTCCCCTTTGTTTGTTGAAATTGTAACCTTCCTATCATCTGGAACCACTCCTATTAATTTGATTGCCAAACATTCTATGATATCATCTACAGACAGCATGTCCCCATTTCTTGTCATTTCATAGTTCATTCTATTTATTATAACCTCATGCCTATCAATGCCTTTAGAATCTAATTTTCCTATTACCCTATCTGCATCTCTAACAGACGTGAGTTCTGGATTAACTACTATAATAGCTCTATCCGCTCCTACAATAGCATTTTCAAATCCTTGTTCAATACCTGCAGGACAATCTATAATAACGTAATCAAAGTCTTCTTTTAACTCATTTACAACTAAAAGCATATCCTTTATATTAATGTCATTTTTATCTCTTGTTTGAGCTGTTGGCAATAAATATAGATTATTGAATCTTTTATCTTTTATTAATGCTTGCTTTAATCTGCATCTTTTTTCAATGACATCTACTAACGTAAACACCACTCTATTCTCAAGTCCCATTAAAACATCAAGGTTTCGAAGTCCCGTGTCTCCATCAATAACTACAACTTTTTTGTCCATAGATGCGATAGCTGTTCCAATATTTGCCGTAGTAGTTGTTTTACCTACACCACCCTTACCTGATGTTATAACTAAAGATTCTCCCATGTGCATTACCTCCATTATATATATTTATTAGCCAAATACGGTTCTACAATAATATTGCCATTTTTAATTTTTGCCACCTCAGGATATTGAGGTTTAACTTCATCCTCCGGTGATCTTGTTATAATGTTTCCAATTTGAAGTATTTGAGGTTCCAACTTAAATGCAGCAATTATAGCTTTTTCATTACCATTAGTCCCAGCATGCACAACTCCTCTTAAAGTACCAATTACAATTATATTACCTGCCGCATATATTTCAGCTCCCGGATTCACATCTCCAACTATAACTACATTACCAGGATAATTTATGCTTTGACCACTTCTTATGGTTTTCCTCAAAAATTTAGTTTTCCCCTCATAAATACCAGTAAAAACTTTGCCCGTTGATTCCTCTTGATTTTGAAAAATGCAATCACTAATTAAAAATTCATCAAATAATATTTCCTTTAGTTTTCTGCTTTCCCTTTCATTTATGTATTTAAGTTCAGTAGTAATTTTTAAAGTGCTACCTTTATAAAATTTCCTTCCTTGTGAAAGCTTTTCGACTAGAGACTCTAACATATCATCAAAATCACTAAAATGATTCATATTTATAACTACATTTAATCCTTCTTTATTTCCCTTAATGATTATTTTATCCGTAACCATAACTTCAACCTCCTAGCTCTCCTCTGGGGTGAAAAGCAATTATTAATTGTTTTGCTCCATAATTGAACTTAAGGCACAT
>DHIM01000260.1:507-7982 GCA_002403785.1 Clostridium sp. UBA4746 | reverse complement strand
ATATTTATTTGAATGTGACTACGCTACTATTTCAACATATTATTAGCAAATTCCTGCTTAATTTCAATATTTTTTTTTATTTTGTTCAAATTCTTTAATAAATTAAATAAACTCCGACAAATAAATTTGTCAGAGTTTATTTGGGATTCACATTTTTACTTTTTAATACTGTGGAAGTTTCAATAAATTCCTTTACCGTAATTATATTAACAATTACTTTTAAATAGTTATTTTAAACATACTGTATTAAAATTTCCACTCTGTCTTCATGTACTCTTTTTGAGAAAGTTTATATGTGAATTTATACATAAAAATAGAAACAATTAAATTATATATCCCCTGATAAAATATTACTCCTATACTTGTATATTGTTTTACTAAATAGAATATACAAAATACTATTAACCCTTTTACTATGCTTAACACAAAGGATGAAATTACCGGCAAAAATGATTTTTCAATGAATATATTTTTACCTATGGTGTTAGCTGCAACACACATAAGCATGTTGCTTAACATATTTATTCCAAACCCATTAAAAAAATACACATCCTGTAGTGCGCCGGCGAAAATTCCTATTACTACAGCATCATTTGGAGAACTAACAATTGAATAACAGATTGCAAAAGTAAATACTAAACTTGGATATGCTCCATTTATCTTTAGTAAAGGCATTAAAGTATTATCCAATATTAGGAACAAAATGCATAAAAATACTATAGTTAATATTTTCTTCATAATACAACTCCTAATATTTTATTTCCCTTGTTTCTTTTGGTACAACAATAAAGACTTCTTCAATCTTTGAAAAATCAACATAAGGCTGTATTATAGCACTTTTCATTACTTCACCTTTATCCTCTTGAACACTTAGAACATTTCCTATTCTAATTCCAGCTGGATATATTCCTCCAAGGCCAGATGTTACTATCACATCACCTTTTTTTATACGAGAATCTAAAGAAAGACGATTTATTTCTGCAAGTGGTTTATTATTTTTATCTTTATATCCATTAACAATTCCATTATTATCTCTTGTACTTTGGACAAGAGCCGCAACTGCAATATTTGCATTAGATAAACATTGAACTATCGACCAATTGTTACCAACCGATGCAACCTGACCTACTAATCCTTCTCCAGTAATAGCTATCATTCCTTTTTTTAATCCTTTATTTTCACCTTTATTTATTATAAATCCATCTGAAAAGCTATTTCCACTTACTCCAATTATGTCAGCACCTACATAATTGTATTCATCTCTTTGTTTTGAAAAATTAAGCATGCTTCTTAACCTTTCACTTTCTTTTTTTAAAACATCATATTCTAGGGCTTTGCTTTGTAATTCACTATTACTTTTCCGGAGTTTTTCGTTTTGCACCTTAACTTCTGAAATATTTGTTATAAATTGAAATGAATTCGTTATTTTGTAAAATTCATTATAAACTAGACCTTGCACTGAATTTATTGTTACTCCCACACCATTCTCCACAAAAGACATTTTATCTCGATTCGCACTATACCCTATTAAAGATAAAAAGGTAACTGACAATATTATAATAACTACTGTCAGTTTATTCTTTAAAAATCTCATATTTATCTTCTTTTACTCATAACATCTATATTATCGAGAGCTTTACCTGCGCCTATAGCAACACAATCAAGAGGATTTTCGGCTATATGTACAGGCATATGTGTTTCGCGGTTGATAAGTGCATCTATCCCTTTTATAAGCGCTCCACCTCCTGTTAACATAATTCCTTTTTCCATTATATCTGATGCAAGCTCTGGTGGAGTTTTTTCAAGGGTTGTTATTATTGCTTCAATTATTGATTGAACTGGTTCACTTAATGCTTCTCTTACTTCCTTTTGTGTTACTTCTATAACTTTTGGTAACCCTGTTATCAAATCTCGTCCTGTTATTTCCATGCTCATTTCATCATCTTCTTGTATAAATACTGACCCAAGCTCCATTTTAATATTTTCTGCTGTTCTCTCACCTATCATTAAGCTGTACTGTTTTTTAACAAAAGCTATTATTGATTGATCAAGTTCATCCCCTGCAACTCTTAGAGACTTACATGTTACAATACCACCTAATGAAATTATTGCAACTTCTGTAGTTCCTCCTCCAATATCCACTATCATACTTCCTGTTGGTTCATTTACTGGAAGTCCAGCTCCAATAGCTGCTGCCATTGGCTCTTCCATTAGATAAGCCTCTCTTGCACCCGCTCTTTTAGTTGCTTCCTCTATTGCTCTCTTTTCAACCTCAGTTACTCCTGATGGAAATCCAACTACAATTCTCGGACTTGTGAACCCTTTTGGACTAACTTTATTTATAAAGTGCCTAAGCATTTTTTCAGTAATGTTAAAGTCTGCAATTACCCCATCTTTCATAGGACGAATGGCAACAATATTGCCTGGTGTTCTACCTATCATCTGTTTAGCCTCTTCACCAACGGCTAGTACTTTATTAGTATTTATATTTATAGCTACAACTGAAGGTTCTCTTAGTACAATTCCTTTCCCCTTCAAGTAAATTAATGTATTTGCTGTTCCTAAATCTATTCCCATGTCACGAGATGTTCCAAATATTCCCATTATAATTTCTCCTTTCGTATCTAAAGCATTCCTTTTTCTTTTAAACTTGTATAAGTACCGTTACCAATGATTATATGATCAAGCACTTCTATTCCTAGTAATTTGCCACATTCTTTAAGTCTTATAGTAATGCTTATGTCTTCCGTGCTCGGAGTTGGATCCCCCGACGGATGATTGTGACAAATAACCACGGAAGCACTACACTTTTTAATAGCCTCATAAAAAACCTCTCTTGGATGAACTATTGAAGTATTCAAATTACCAATTGAGATATCTTTTATACTTATAATGACATTTTTTGTGTTTAACATAATTAATTTAAGATATTCTTTTTTTAAATACCTCATTTCCTCCATAAGATATTCTGCAACATCTTTTGGTGAAGTAACTTTGTACTCTTCTCCAGATTTAAAACTTCTAAATCTTTTTGAAATTTCTATTAGTGCTAGAATTTGTGTTGCTTTGGCATTCCCAACACCCTTTAAATTCATAAATTCCTCTGCGCTTGAACTAAAAAGTCCATTTAGTCCGCCACACTCAGAAATTATTCTACTACAAAGACTTATAATATTTTCGTTTTTTGATCCTATTCTAAGTATTATAGCTAATAGTTCATTGTTAGATAAAGTTTCCGCACCATATCTTAATAATTTTTCTCTTGGTCTTTCGTTTTGTGGCAAATCCATGATTTTGTAGGTCATACCCATAAACAACTCCTTTATAGATTGACCCCCATCTCCCTCAGCATAAAATACAATTTATTTACTGGTAACCCCACCACACTATAGTAGCAACCTTTTAATTCTTTAACGAATATAGATGCTGCTCCTTGTATTGCATAAGCCCCAGCCATGCCTATTGGCTCTCCTGTTTCTATGTAATTATTTATTTCGATTCTAGAAAGTTTTGAAAATTTCACTTGTGTACAAACATATTCAGTACTAACTTCTTGAGTTTCAGTGTTTATTACTGCAATTCCTGTATATACCTCATGTGTATTATCACTTAAACCACTAAGCATTTGAAAAGCTTCGAGGTTATCTTTAGGTTTACCAAGCACTTTGCCTTTAAGATAAACAATAGTGTCACACCCTATTATAGCGGTTGGTTTTTTAACGCTACTGCAAATTGCCATAGCTTTTCCTTTTGCTAAGGTCATAACGTATTCTCCACAATTTCCAGAAAATGATATGTTACTCTCTTCAAAGTCACTAACCACTATCTTAAAATTACTAGTTATTTTTTTTAAAAGTTCAGATCTACGCGGTGACGCAGAAGCTAGAATAATATCCACTACATCACTCCTAATATTTCCTATATAATATTATTGCCAAAATAATGCCTATAATAGACATAATATTAATATTAAAATTTATACCGAAAGTTACTGCTAAAACTTTAAAATCTATAAGCATAGGATTACTCATACCTATTGTGTAGGTACTCTTTAAAAATTTGAGTGCATTCACATTATCTCCTAATAGTTCACCTATAAAACTTCCAGAAATAGCTCCTAGTATAATAAAAAAAACAAAATACGGATTTTTTCTCTCTGCACTTTTCAAATTGTCCCCCCCACATTACTTATATATCTTATACATTTTAACATTTAATAAATTCATACACAAGTGTATAAAAATATTATTCAAAAAAAATTAATAATTATTTTGATTAAGGAAGTATGGTATTCACTATTAATTCGGCGTAAAAAAATACAAATAGATTTATATAATCTATTTGTATTTATTAAGTTTTTCTTAATCATAGATCATTTTTTATCAAATTTCACTGCAATTGTACTATAATATAAAAGTATGTATCTACGTCTTTAAAAATTGCTTTATAAATTTAAAAATATATACATACCCTGCCTCTGTTGTTTCTTTTTTCAATTCTTGTGGCAAAGCAGTTATATATGATTTTATTTGGGTAAGAGCACCATAATTTTTACTTTTTTCTTCTGCTCCTTTTAAGGAACCCATCCATTTTTTCAACTCCACGGTTTGAATTGCTTTAGTATCTTTCTCTGAGAGTTTATTTAAAATCTTAATGTCTGCACTTATTATTTCATTAGTTTGAGCTGAGGTCGAATCCTTACCAACCAACTTAAAATTAATTTTAGCATAACTTATTTTTTTTGCTATAAGTTGCTTAATAATAGTATCGGCAGCATCTTTAGGATAAACTCCAAGTAAAACCCTATTTAATTTACCTTCTTCAATAATAAATGGTGTTCCAAATTCTGTTAAACTATTTTTTAATAATAAAGCGCTTGCCTTTGTGCTAAAGACACCACATTGTATTGCTACATAATCCTTAATATTACTATCAGAGGTTGCTTTAGAAGCAGCTGCACTGTCTTTGTTTACCTTAGTATCTTTTTGTAAACTTACTTTTGTAGTTTTATCATTTACACTCGTATTTGCGTTGTTTTTAGGTATTAGTTTGGAAAAAATTGTACCCAAAGCAATAGCTGCTATTAATGTTAATGTAATAACAATTATAAAATTGTTGTTTTTCTTAGGTGGTTTATAATTATATCTAGTATATTTCACTTTAACATCCCCTCACTTAATAATCCTTATTTAAAATATTATTATAAAAACTCTGATTTTAGAATAAAAAATTAAAATATATGTTTATCATATGTCCTTATTAATTCTATCCTATCGCCACTAATAAAAAAATCCGACAATTAATATCCGATTTTTTTCTTATTGAAGTATTTTTTCTAAAATTAATATATCTTTTTCTTCATCATCTAACTCTAAAAAACTATTTGTAACTCTAATTATCTCAAAGTTATTGTTTTTCCATAATTTCAGCATATCCTGATTATTAGCTGAAACAAAAGTATAAAAATTACTTATCCCGTAATTATCATATAGATGCTTTAAAAATTCATTAATAATTGTGGTTGATATTTTATCACCATACAATTTAAATTCTATTAAATAGCACATAATCCACACTTCATTTGGATTTTTGAATTCTATTCTACCTTTTATAATACCAATAAGTTCACTACCACATAATACTTTAAGAAAGTATTCTCCCTCACTAACATAATATTCTAAATATCTTTCATAAAACTCCTTAATGCCGTAATTTAATCCATCCTCTATATCAAAATTTTGTTGGTTGTTAATCCAATTCTTTATTTTAAAAATATCTTCTTTTTCTACATTCATGATGCTAATATCATCAAAACTTATGTCTATATTAAACATATTACACCTCTTTATATTTACACTACTTAAATTTTCCTCTCCCATTTAATAATTAAATTCTACGTTGATTTAATATTTCCTTCAATAAAAACATTTATATTACTATAGATATATTCTTCCTTACTAAAAAATACATAAAAAACTAAAAATAACCCTATAGTTTTTATAGGGTTATACACTAAATAAATTTTGTTTTTATATGTTAAATGCGAACCATTTTTATTCGTCCCTGTACATAAGTGTCACTCTAACAATTTTTCTAACTATTTCTCTTGCTTCTGCATATGGTATACCACACCTAGTCATGCGACTAAATATAGCAGGATTATACCTCTCAATTCTTCTTACAATTCCATTAACATCATTGTGTTGTGTATTAGGTCTATTAAACTCATCCCTTAATGGCTCTTTCTCTTGATACTTATCTACTTGCCTAAAGCTCTCATAATCATTTGCGGACAAATCATTATACAACTCACCCATTGGATCAAACCCATTCATGAACATGTCTTCATTGAATTGGCTAATTCCCATCCATGGATTCATTCCTGCATTTTGATTCATCCTCATATTTGGATTTACATCCTGCATGTATCCCATTGGCATTCCCATGTTTGGCATCATATTCATTTGACCACATCCACACATCATGGGTTCAAGTGGAACCATTTCATAATCTTCTTGCATATCTATATCCTCAATATTTCTGTCCTCTTGTTTCATATTGACCTCCTTATTCTGATATTACTAATACATTACCAATTTATGCCAGAGGTTGTGTTTTGATACTAATTTTTACAAAAAAATATAAAGATGATGCAATTACATCATCTTTATAAATTCCACCTTTTATACTGCTTTCTACTTTAATCCTCTTATAGGTTTTCTCATGTTACTGTCCCCATTTATAGTGACAGGATTATTTTCTTTGTTTTTAGGTTGTTTCTCCTGTTTATCATTAAGATTGTTCTTTTTATTTTTCATAAACAACACCTCTTTCTGATGTTAGGTTTTCCTTATTTCTTTTAAAAATTCATTTACCTCTGAAATTCAATAAAAAAAGAAGAGAAGCCTTAAACTCTTCATCTAATTTCTTCCTCTGTATAATCATATATAGTTTTAATTAATGTCGTGCGTTCAACTACTTTATTTTTTACATTCTGAATTAATTGCTTCACATTCATCATAATCTATAGTTTCTACGTATTTACCGCACTCTGTACATTTATAATCTATTTTCCCTGGTTTTGAAAGAATATTTAATTTAACTGAACCACACTCACAATTTACTGTTTTAGTACTTTTTCTAATCTGTGACATCAGTCTCCAATATCTTCCGTATGCTTTCTTAAGATGTGGCTTGAAGCCAGAATCTTCATTTTCTTTTTTTGCTTTAACACTATTCATAATATCACCCCTCGTATAATAATATTAATAACCAGAGGGCTTTATTACATTATAAAACCACCCAAAGTAAGGATACTCTTAGATTGATCGATCCGTAATATCTTACATTTCCACACTAATCGTCCCATTTATATGCATTTGCTTCTCTATAAAAAGGGAATTCCCTTTAAAATTTACACGATTTGTGTTATAATATTTGGATAGAGGTGGTTCAATATCAATATCAATATCAAT
>DHIM01000260.1:0-344 GCA_002403785.1 Clostridium sp. UBA4746 | reverse complement strand
CAATATCAATATCAATATCAATACTAAAATAAAAGACAAAATATCAACTACAAAATTAGGTAATAAGTTTAAACCTTATGGAGATAAAAATTCAAAAGCAACTTCAAAATTGGCTAATAAACTTAAAACGTCTGCGAACAGATTAATATATAATTCTTACCAAGATTATCTCAATAACTATAATGTTAATTAGTGCATAAAATAGGTAGGCTAATATAAATAGCAATCCTATTTACAATATATGTTTTTAACTATACATTTAATTTAACCTATTGTGCTTAACAAATATTAAAATAAGAGCTGTACTCTATGCCATGAGTACAGCTTTTCTATTGCTTAAAAAA
>DHIM01000116.1:11399-11592 GCA_002403785.1 Clostridium sp. UBA4746 | reverse complement strand
TTATTTAACAATTACTATTATTGTTATTCCATAATTTTCATTTAGTATATGTATAGAAAAAATGATAAAATTTATTAGGGGGTATTTCTATATTTTTAAATAGTATATTTCTTTTATAAAAAATAATTATTTTTATTTTTGCTCCCAAAATTGATAATTTTCACGTATAAAAATATGAGGGGTGAACAAATGA
>DHIM01000116.1:633-11203 GCA_002403785.1 Clostridium sp. UBA4746 | reverse complement strand
AATATGAGGGGTGAACAAATGAACTTGAAACTTCTTTTTCATAAAAATAAAAAAGCGGTCTTGGGTTTAGATGAAGCACAAAGTTTTAATATAGATGCTTTGTTTCCCGAAAATCGTAGTGATTTTATAGAAGCCAATAAAGGTTTTGTTTACTCAACTGCTAGTAAACTATGCAAACGGAATTTAAACTGGAAAAATGATGAAGAGCTTAGTATAGCACTTTTTGCTTTCAATATTGCTTGCGAAAAATATGATGAAACTAAAGGAAATTTTTATTCTTTCGGTAAAATTGTTATTAAAAATGCTTTGATAGATTTTTTCAGAAAAAACAAAACTTCTCCTTATCTAAGGTTTGAGAACGATGAAGGTGGTTTAGATTACATAGACGGTAAAAATTCCATCAACAATTATGAAATTCAAATAGAGAACAAATTTAGAGTTGATGAAATAGACTTATTTTCTGAGGAGTTATTAAAATACAATATCAGTTTTAATTCCCTCATTAATTTATCCCCTTCTCACAGGGACACAAGAAATAATTTATTAAATGTTGCTTTTTTATGTGCTAGAAAAGAATCAATATTAAGTCATTTAAGAACAAAACGAAAACTGCCAACTAAAGAAATAATAATATTAACCAACTCAAATAGAAAATTTATTGAAAAATGGCGTATATATATAATTTCTTTAATACTGATACTCGCAAACCCAGAATATGTATATTTAAAATCCTATCTTAATATAAAAGAGGGCGAATTAAATGATTAAAACAGGTATTGTAATAAGTATTATAAGTAAAAAAGCTGGTGTTATGACCTCCAATGGAGAGTTTGTATATCTGAAAATTAGCAAAACATTGCCAAAGGTTGGTGAGATTTATACTGCAGAATTATTTAAGAAAAACTTATATATTTCCAAATACTCCATAATTGCTGCTTCGCTGATGTTTTTAATTCTTTCTAGTATTGGCGCATACTCCTACTATACGCCTGTTACAACTGTAATTATTAGCATTAATCCCTGTGTTTCTCTTAAAGCTAACAAATGGAATAAAATTATTAGTTCTAAAGCAGTAAATTCAGATGGATCTCTAATCCTTAAAAATACTAAGTTAAATTATAAATCTATAGATGCTGCTCTAGCACTTTTAGTTAAAGAAGCTAAAACTGAAAATTTTATAAATGATAAATATGTAAAAAGCAAAAAAATTATCAGTGTTTATTTTAAAAGTAAAAAAGATAGCTCCATAGATATTTCTAATTTTAAAAATATTATAGATAGTAATAATTTAAATATTAAAATTAATGTCTCTTCACGCAATAATAGGAAGATAGATATTACAGCTAATAATAAGAAAATAAATATTTCCGATTTTAATACTAATAGTTACAAAAGAGACACCACTAATAAAAAATCAAAAATCAAGCGTAATCCACTTAATAAAACTTCAGAAGATGTTAATACTAATATGGACGATAACAAACTATCTAAAAATAAAGAAGAATTAAAAAACAATACCAAAGCTAATATCAGTAATGATAATAAAACAGACAAAAATAATGAATCAGAAAACAAAAATTCTAATAATGATGAATCCTCAACTTTTGAAAAATATGATTATTCAAATGAAATTAGAAATAACGTAGACAATGATAAAAATGAAAGTATTGAAAATTCCGAAATCCATAAGGAAGCTGATTAGTTCATTAATAATATTAAATTATTTTATTATAGAATCTAAATGTATTATAAACCATAACTAATTATCTATTGCATATATGGTATATGTTTTACAGTATTAATAATCTCCTATTTGTTAAAGATATTAGTATCTTATTAAAAAGGGAGGTCTTTTAATATGCGTGAAGGATTAATTCCAACTATCTTAGGTTCAGTTGTAAGTGTTGCTGGAGCATCATTTTCAAAAAACAATATGAATAAGAAAAATATGCTTCCAATGATTGAAGCAGGTGTTATTGGATTTGGACTAGCTCACATTGTGTTAGGAGCAATTGATCTTGTTGAGCACAAAAGATAATATGTTTTACTGTCTATATGCTTAATACTAAAATTCATTTTAAAATTTAAGCACATAATTTAGAATAAAAAACTGATTAGAAATTTTAATTTCTAATCAGTTTTTTACATATTAATAAAATTTATTTTGTTGATACTTTATCTACTACTATTGCGATAGCACAATCACCAGTAATATTTGTTGCTGTTCCAAAGCTGTCTTGAGCAAAGTGAATTGCAATCATAAGCCCTAGTTGAGCTGGCGTAAACATTAGCATTTTTTCTAATAATCCGAGTGCTGCCATTACTCCGCCACCTGGTATTCCTGGCGCAGCAACCATTGTTATCCCCAGCATTAATATGAATGGCCCCATCATTGAAAATGTTGGGGTAGTTCCTGATAAAATCATTACTCCCATTGACGCAAGAACTAATGTTATTGTGTCTCCTGCTAAATGTATAGTTGCGCATAATGGTATTACAAAGTCTGCAATATCATCAGCAACCCCATTTGTTTTAGCACACTGAAGAGTTACAGGTATTGTTGCTGCAGAAGATTGAGTTCCGAGTGCTGTAAAATATGCTGGCATCATATTTTTAATGGATTTAACAGGACTCTTACCAGTCAACATCCACGCAATTGTATATTGGAAAAGGATATAAATCATTTGAAGTAAAATAAGAAGCACAAATACTATTGCAAAAGCCTTTATAGTTTTAAATATTTCCCCAGACGCCGTTAATTTAGAAAATAAACCCGCTATATGTAGTGGTATAAAGGGAATTAAAATTGTCCTAACTACTCCTTGTATTATATTCTGAAAATCCTTTGTAGACTCAAGTAAAGTTTTACCTTTAATATGAGCCATACCAAGTCCTAGTATAAAGGCAAGCACTAAAGCTGTCATAACACCCATAATAGCAGGCATGTCTATAATAAAATATGGTGTAACATCTATACTTGATTTTGTAGCAACTTGTCCTAATTTTATGAATTTAGGAAGCACCAAAATTCCAACTATATATGCCACTGCTCCAGCTACAATTGTTGAAACATACGCAATTACTGTAGTTACAGCTAATAATTTACCTGCACCTTTACCTAAATCAGCTATACCCGGTGCCACAAATCCTATGATAATTAATGGAATAACAAAACTTAAAAAGTTTCCGAATAGTGATGAAAATGTACTTAATAACCTTACTATTACATAAAACTCTAACCTTCTAGAGATTAACCCTATAATAATACCTAAAATAATACCTAAAATTAACTTTGGTAAAAGACCAATTTTTTTTGACAATTTCGCACCTCTTTCAACTCTTTTTTCTGATATTATAGAATTTTCTAAAAATCAGACCCTATAAGTGTAGTATAATCTGCATTATTATGCAAGAATATTACCTGATTCTATATTCCAAGCAAAATTACACTTTTAATGTTAATCTCATTTGTGAATGAAATGCAAATAATATTTACTATAATATGTTACAATATTGCTTGTATAATACCTTTATTTCAATGAAAGTATAGCAAATGAATATTTCAACCTAATTTTCCATAAATCACTAAAAATTGAGGAGTTTTTTTATATGATATTAATTAAAAATGCAAATATACATAGTATGGCAAATAAAGATTTTAAAAATGGAATGATCTTAGTTGATCAAGGTAAAATTATTGCTATTGGAGACGTTGTTAACGCTCCCCTAAACGCAGAAATTATTGATGCAAGTGGTAAGTTTGTTATGCCAGGCATGATTGATGCTCACTGCCATTTGGGAATGTTTGAAGACGCTATGGGCTTTGAAGGTGCTGATGGTAATGAGGCTGTTGATCCTGTTACTCCTCATTTAAGAGCAATCGACGCAGTTAACCCTATGGATGTATGTTTTAAGGACGCACTAAACGCTGGAATTACAACTGTTGCAACTGGTCCAGGTAGTGCAAATGTAATTGGTGGACAGTTTGCAGTTATTAAAACATACGGGAATAAAATTGATGATATGATTGTGAATGAATGTCTTGCTATGAAGGTAGCGTTTGGAGAAAATCCCAAAAGAGTATACTATGCTCAAAAAAAATCTCCAAGCACAAGAATGGGTACTGCTGCAATTTTAAGAGAAAATCTTATTAAAGCAAAGATGTATGTTAAAAAACAAAATAACGCCATAGAGAATCCTGATAAAATGCCTGAATTTGATATGAAAATGGAAGCTTTAGCAAAGGTTATAAAAAAAGAAATACCTTTGAAAGCCCATGCTCATAGGGCCGATGATATACTTACCGCTCTTAGAATTGCAAAAGAATTTAACGTAGATATAACCCTTGATCATTGCACAGAAGGCCATTTAATTATAGATTCCTTAAAAGAAGGCATTCAAAAGGGTATAATTTTAGGTCCATCGCTATCCAATAGATCAAAAGTAGAACTTAAAAACCTAACTTTTAAAACCCCTGGGATTTTATCCAAAGCAGGCATAAAGGTGGCCATAATGACCGATCATCCTGTTATTCCTCTTCAATATCTTCCAGTATGTGCTGGCATAGCCGCAAGAGAGGGTATGGATGAATTTGAGGCTCTTAAAGCAATAACAATAAATGCTGCTGAAATACTTGGTTTAGAAGACAAGGTTGGAAGCTTAGAGATCAATAAAGATGCAGATATTGTTATATATAGTGGACATCCTTTTGATTTGAGAAGTAATGTAGAACTTGTAATGGTTAATGGTGAAATTGTAAAAAAATAAAACAAGGCTGTTAACATAAAATTTATGTTAACAGCCTTCATTTTATAACAAGAATTGAAGCACCTTAAAGAAATGTTACATATTAACGTTACTTTTAACTTGAACCTTTTTTGCTGCAATCAAGAAAATTACCATTGCTGCAATCGCTGCTATAATTCCTACTGGATATGAAATGCTTTGGGAAAGCTTAAAGCCCTCTGGTGCAATTAAAATGTAGGAAGTACATACTGCTGTCATAAATGTAGCTGGAACAGTTGCCATCCAATGTTTTTTACCTATGTTAACCATATACATACCTGCTGTCCATAATACTATAGTAGCTAATGTTTGGTTAGACCATCCAAAGTATCTCCATATTATTGCAAAATCCATTTTAGTTAATATGAACCCTATCACAAATAATGGAATACTAATTAAAAATCTATTTTTAATAGGACCTTGATTAAATTTAAATACATCAGCTATAGTTAATCTCGCACTTCTAAATGCTGTATCACCAGATGTTATAGGACAAGCCACAACTCCAAGTATAGCTAACACTCCGCCAACTTTACCTAGTAAACCAATTGAAGATTCATTTACTACCCACGCTGCTGTATGACCCGGCAATGCCATTGTAGCATTTAATTGAGGCACTCCTCCAAAGTAACTCATTGCTGCAGCTGCCCAAATCAATGCAACTATGCCTTCTACTACCATTGCACCATAAAATATTTTTTTACCTTGTTTTTCACTTGACATACATCTTGCCATTAAAGGTGATTGGGTTGCATGGAACCCTGAAATAGCCCCACAAGCAATAGTTATGAATAACATAGGGAATAATGGATTTTCGCCTGGATTTGAATGCATATTAATCAAATTAGATATTGTTACTTCTGGGATAGGCAATTTCCCAAAAATTAAGGCACCAGCAACACCAACTGCCATAAATAACAAGCAAAAACCAAATATGGGATATATTTTTCCAATAAGTTTATCTATTGGAAGCATCGTTGCTAGAATATAATAAAAGAATATTATATAGATTAATGTTTGAAAATTCATTCCTGTTAATCCTTTTAATATACTTGCTGGCCCAGTTACGAATACCACTCCTACTAGTATTAAAAGTATCACTGAAAATGCTCTCATAAAATTTTGAAAGCCTTTACCAAGATATTTCCCTACAACTTCAGGTATACTTGCACCATCATGTCTTACTGATAACATACCTGAAAAATAATCATGAACTCCTCCTGCAAAGATACATCCAAATACAATCCACAAAAATGCTGCTGGACCCCACATTGCACCTGCAATTGCACCAAATATAGGACCTAGACCTGCTATGTTAAGAAATTGAATCAAGAAGATTTTCCATTCAGGCATTTCAACAAAATCAACACCATCAGCTAACCTAACAGCTGGAGTTTTAATTGACTCATCTGCCCCAAAAGCTTTTTCTACAATTGTACCATAAATAAAATATCCTGCTATAAGAGCTATAATTGCTACAATAAACGATACCATATGAACCCCTCCTAGTAATATAATATCTTAATTATATTATATATTTCAGCAGTTGAATACGGTTTCATACATGAAGAAACAAAAATGGTACATGGAGTGCTTTTATATACCCATTATTTGTTTGAACTCGATTATATTATTTCTACTTACTGGAATATCTACTTTCTCATCTTGCATCTTTAGCATAAATGTATTGTTAAACCATGGAATTATTTCCACTATTTTATCAGTATTTATAATATACGATCTATGACTTCTAAAAAAGAATTCTTTCGGTAGCTTTTTATAAAATTCTGAAATACTACAATTTATATTATATTGAATTCCTCTAATATAAATTAATGTTTCTCGCTCTCTTGCTTCACAATAAGAAATATCTACAATATTTCTTACCATCATCTTATTATCTTTGAGAAGTGTAATTTTATTATTTATACTTTTTTTATCCAAAGAGTTCTCAATCTTTTTTAATGTACTAACTATCCGTTCTTCTGAAAATGGCTTTAATATATAATCATAAGCTTGAATTTCAAATGCATCTACAGCAAACTCTTTGTGAGCTGTAATAAAAATAATAAGTGAGTGTTTTGGGAAGTGACTAATAATTTTACCTAATGCCATTCCATCTAGTTTGGGCATATTAATGTCTAAAAATATAATATCCGGTTTATTTTTTTCAATATAATCTAATGCAATAATCGAATCATCAAACTCATCCATTATTTTTATATTACTAAAATTGTTTATGAAATACTTTAGTTCCTCTCGTGACGGATATTCATCGTCAACGATAATACATTTCACATAATCACTCCCTTATTCTCCTTACATTAAAACTGATTCTAGTACCATTCTTTAGTCTTTCTATTTTTAATCCTTCACCATAAATATGTTTTAACCTATTATGAACATTAGAGATACCTATTTTATTACCTTCCATTGTGCCTTCGTATACTTTTTCTATAATATCATTTGAAATTCCCATTCCATCATCTTCAATTATTATCATAACATCCTCGCTTGCAACTTTTTTAATCTCAATTGTAACGCTGCCATTTCCCCTGCCTTTTAAAATTCCATGTTTTATAGCATTCTCAACTATTGGTTGAATAATAAGGCTTGGAATTTTAACATCTAAATCCTCCTCAATTTTATAAATTATATGAAGTTTTTCTCCAAACCTTGCTTTCTCTATTTCTATATACGCTTTTACCTGCTCGAGTTCACGATATATGTCTACATGGTTTTCTCCTACCTCTAAATTATATCTTAGGTAAGTGGATAAATTTATAATTAACTCCCTTGCGCGATTAGGGTTAATTCTAATAAATGAAATTATAGTATTTAGTGCATTAAATAAAAAATGCGGACTTATCTGAGCTTGTAAAGCCTTTATTTCAGCCTTATTTGCCATATGCTTTAGCTCTTCAAGTTTACTTATTTCTAGTTGAGTAGAAATAAGTTGAGATAACCCTACTGCTAAATTTATATTACCAAAGGATATTACATCCTCAGTGCAATAATATATTTTTAATGTACCTATCATTTCATCTCCTTCCATCAAAGGCGCAATAATTGCTGATTTCAAATTGCAATTCAAGTTAGGACAATCTATCTGCTTTGCATTAGTTAAAGAAAGCAATTCGCCATTTTTAATAACTTTCTTTGTAGCCTTTGTTACAATCCTCTGACCTTTTATATGATGATCAGCCCCTACACCTACATGAGCTAATATATATTCCATATCTGTTATAGCTACAGCATCCGCATGAATTGAATCTTTTATAATTCCACATATCTCTTCCAATGAATTTTCATTCATTTCTCTAAAATATGGCAAAGTTTTATTAGCTATTTCTAAGGCAATTTGCGCTTGTTTTGCTGCATCCTCTTCTTTTTCCTTGTTTATTTTTTGAATTATTAATATTAAAATTGCAATCCCTATGGCATTAGTAAAGCTCATAGGAAAGTATATGCTTTTTACAATGGTTAAGGCACTATGAAAGGGACGTGCCATTAAAAGTATTAACACCATTTCTAAAACTTCTATTATAAGACCACCAATTAATCCATAAAGCCACTTGTTATTTTCATTAGATTTCTTATATATTATGCTTGCAACTATTCCTGAAACTATCGTTGTTATTGTACATGGTATTGATGTAATTCCACCTGTATCAATCAGCAACCTGTGCATTCCAGCAATAACACCTGCAAGTATCCCGACATATGGTCCACATAGTATTCCCCCTGCCATTACACCTATAATTCTAGTGTTGGCAACCGCTCCATTAACATCCGTCCCTGTATAAGTTCCCAAAATTCCAAATGTTCCAAAAATCATTGAAAGTATAAGTAAATCTCTTTTTTTAAATTTATCCTTTTGCACAATCTTCTTAAAGCTTCCTATCCTAGAAACAAAAAAAGCAATAAGAATTACATAACCTAAATTATTAGTAAGACTCCTTAATAGTTCTATCATAGATTTTAACTCCATTTCACTTAAAGGTATTTGTACCTAAAGAAGGTTTTATAAATAGTATATACAATATCCTACAATATATAAAGATATAAAATCTGTGTTATAATTAATATAACATTACTTTTAGTGAATAAAAAGCATTGGAACACTGTAAATAGCCTTTGTATATTAATTGTTTTGTGCCACAAAGAACTACAGGAGGGTCCAATAATGAAAATGATTTTTTTTGATACAGAAACTACTGGCATAAGGCCAGGGAACATATGTCAACTCAGTTATATACTCGTTGATACTGATTATAAGCCTATAAAAACTATAGGTAAAAATATATTTTTTACGGTAGATTATATAGAACCATCTGCTCAAGACGTGCATGGTTTCAGTGTAGATGCTTTATTTGAACTAAGCGATGGCAAAACGTTTGAAGATTCTTACAAAGATTTTTGGGATGATTTTGCAACAGCAGATATTCTTATAGGACACAATGTTAATTTTGATATAAAATTTTTAACTCACGAGCTTGAAAATTGTGGGCATAGCCTAACCCCTAAACATATATTTTGTACAATGAAATATTATAAAGATATATGTAAACTCTACACTTCACGTGGAGGACATAAAAACCCAAAATTATCAGAAGCCATTAAATTCCTTGAATTAGATGAAACTCAAATAAATTTAAAAAGCAATAAGTACTTTGGAGATAAATCAAATTTTCATGATGCCAGATTTGATACTACTGCAACATATTTGCTAGTTACAGAAGGTATTAAGAAAGGTTTTATCCCTAAACATTATTTTTCTCAGCTTGCTAAATAATTTATAATGGAAGCCTTGTTACACAATAAATTCTAAATACGTCATAAATCTTTCTATAATATTCACAGGAAAATATTAGCTTGAATCGTATATAAACATAATAATATTTTTCCAATTGGGTATTTTTTCTTGTACTATGAAAAAACGATTAATTCAGAATAACACATTACATTATCTAAACTTGTACTACTCTTGAAAAAGCTTTTGAAGCCTACTCCACACCTCTATATTAGTTTTTTTGAGATTTACAATTTTGAATTTTTCATTAACAAAAACATGAGTAGTACTTCCACTCGCTAAAATTTTCCCATCATCTTCTCTAACTACATTATAATTAAAAACAACCTTAGCCCTATTTAGTTCCTGCATATATGTTTGTATTATAAGTATGTCTTCATTTTTCGCCCCTTCTTTGTACCTACAAGAGCTCTCAACTACTGGTAACATAATATTATTTTCTTCCATTTCTTTATAGGTCATTCCTATCCCTGTTATATATTCGGTCCTACCTACTTCAAACCAAGCATAATAATTTGAATGATGCACAATTCCCATTTGATCTGTCTCTATATACCTTACTTTTAGTTTTGTTTCATTAATATACATGCTCATTTCTCCAATCTGCATTTGTGTTAATCTTTAAAGGATGTTAAAATTCATATATTATACCATCACAAAATATTCTCTTAATAACTCTATTGTCTATATATATTTGAATTGTATCACCTTTTTTTAGGTATAATTCAACAGGTAAATCAAGGTCGCAAGTAAAGTTTCCTGATTTTATTTTTAATTTAGTCCTATGAATATGGGTTCTTCCCACCAAATCCTCAAAGTCTGCACCTAGTAGTAATCCTTGTCCTGAAAGCATACTATCAATTTGTATTCTTGGGTACTCCGTGATCTTTGCAACCATAGGAATATCATTTCCTATTTTTTCATTGCTAATAAATTCTATATCCTCATCTATAATTATAGAATCATTTTCAA
>DHIM01000116.1:0-476 GCA_002403785.1 Clostridium sp. UBA4746 | reverse complement strand
AATTATAGAATCATTTTCAATCACAGCATTATTAATATCCACCAAAAAATAATAATTAATTTGCGCATTCTCAATTTTTTTATAATGAAAATCATCTTCATAACGTAATATTCTAAGATACACAAGTTTTAATAATTCTTCATAGGCATTATTTTTAAATTTGCCAAATTCTTTAATTATTATATTATCTATACTTTTATTTAATCTCGGTTCATTAATTTTGCCTAAAATACTTTTACACCCCAAAAAGCTGGCTAACTCAGATTTTATATTTTTTATATTAAAATCCTGCTTTTCTAATTTAACATCCGTATTAGCAGCCATAAATACATTCGTATATTGTGGATATGAAGATTGAATAAATCCTAAATAGTTCTTATTTCTATCGTATACATTAAAAGGCATATTACGTCACTTCCTTCTATACTATTATTAATATTACATAAATAACAATGCTTCATATTGATATTATACAT
>DHIM01000181.1:3042-3274 GCA_002403785.1 Clostridium sp. UBA4746 | reverse complement strand
GCTTGAGCTTTTAAAGCTTCTATTCCAAACCCAACTGGCATCTCTGAAGCAACAACTCCAGTTATATATTCCTCTAAATCAAGTTCTTTTATAGTATTTTCTTTTGTCATAAAGACTTTAACCTTGGTTATTTTAGGAAGTGACTCATATTTAAAAATGCTTTTATTATTATCTGTCTTATTTACAGAATTTTTATTTATATTTATTTTTATTTTTTCATTATTTCCTACCC
>DHIM01000181.1:715-2808 GCA_002403785.1 Clostridium sp. UBA4746 | reverse complement strand
TCCTACCCCAACTATTAATAAGGAAGTAATTACTATAAATGCAACAAATGCAGTAGTTAATAAAAGAAAGTTTTTCAAATGTACTGTATTAAGAATTCTTCTCACTCTTTTCTCCCCCTCGTTATAAAACAAGTTTTACTATATACATATTAAAAAGCTATAAAAAATATTACATTTTGAATTATTAAAATCACTTACAAAATAAACCACTATATAAATTTAAACAAAAAAAGAACCTAAAAAAATAACTAGTAAGCTTGCTAGTCTCTTTTTTAGGTACCATACATAACAAAATTGGAATATAACAATAAATAATATATTCCAATTCTTTAAGATTAGGAATAATACACTATATATTTTCATATATTTTTGTCGTTTTAAATTAACATATTAATTACTAAAATTCACTCTCTCTATATCTGCACCTAACCCCTTTAATTTCTCTTCAATTGATACATAACCCCTATCTATATGATATATATCACTTATTGTAGTCGTACCCTCCGCAGTAAGTCCTGCGAGTATTAGAGCTGCTCCTGCTCTTAGATCTGTAGCTGTAACCTTTGATCCAGTAAAGGTATCTATGCCTTCAATTACAGCACTTCTACCATCTATTTTTATATTTGCTCCCATTCTCTTTAGTTCTACGGCATGCATAAATCTATTTTCAAAAATAGTCTCTGTTATAATACTTGTACCTTTTACTGTACATAGTAAACTCATCATCTGAGCTTGCATATCTGTCGGGAATCCTGGAAATGGCATAGTTTTTATATCTATTGGATTTAACTTTTTCCTACCATCAACTATTATACTATTTTCATTGATTTCTATTGCTACTCCCATTTCTGTAAGTTTCGCAATTATTGGCTTTGAATGAATTTGATCAATTCCATTAATTTTAACCAAGCTCTTTGTTATTGCAGCAGTTATCATAAATGTGCCCGCCTCTATCCTGTCATATATTGGTGTATAAACAACTTCTTTAAAATCTTTAACACCTAAAATTTTTATAGTATCTGTTCCCTCTCCTTCAATTTGAGCTCCCATAGCCCTTAAGAATTTTGCCAAATCAACAATTTCTGGCTCTTCTGCAGCATTTCCTATTATTGTTTGTCCTTCTGCTAGAGTTGCAGCCATCATTATATTTTCCGTGGCCCCAACTGATGGATAATCTAGATATATATTGCTACCTATTAGTTTTTTTGCTTTTGCTTCCACATACCCGTGACCCACTATTACTTCAGCACCTAATGCTGATAATCCTTTTAAATGAAGATCAATTGGTCTAGTTCCGATATTGCATCCACCCGGTAACGATATTTTAAAACTCCCAAATCTTCCTAGCATAGGACCCATTATTAAAAAGGATGCTCTCATTTTTCTAACTAATTCATCATTAGCTCCATTATCAAATATATTAGCAGTATTTATTTTAACCGTATTATTAATTTTATCTATATTAATATCTGCTTTAAGAGATTTTAATACATCACATATTACAAATACATCTTCAAGCATAGGAGCATTTGTAATTGTACAACTATTACCGTTTAATATTGTTGCTGCTAGTATAGGAAGAACTGAATTTTTAGCTGCACTAATATTCACTTCACCTTCTAATTTTTTCCCACCTTTTATAACTAATTTATTCATACTTTTCCTCCATTATATTGTTAATTTTTAATAAGTTGTTATTATTTCTGGCGTGCCTATGATAATGTATCTTCCAGACGAATAATTACAAACAGCATAATTAAAATCAATTAACTTGTTATTGGTTACTTTCTCATCATATTCTTTGGTATATGCTACAGTACTTAACCCATTATTTATAGAAACTGTCTCAATATTTTCAGCTCCATGAGACTTTAAAACTTTTATTATTCTTTTATTAACACTATAAGTATCTTCTATTTTAACATTTGAACTATTTTCTCCAATTTTTGCTTTTAAATATTGAAAATATTTAATGTTTTTACCTTTATGACCAATGCTATTGCTTACTTTATTTTTAAGGTATACTAGTCCATTTTTATTATCTATTCTACTTATGTTTATCGTTATATCATTACCACTGTCTCTTATACACA
>DHIM01000181.1:0-583 GCA_002403785.1 Clostridium sp. UBA4746 | reverse complement strand
TGTTTATCGTTATATCATTACCATTATCGTTTTTTAAAGCCTCTATATATCCTTCAATATTTTCTCCTGAAAAATCTATGCAATAAGAATTAACATTTTTAGAGATACTTAATTTTATACTTTTATTGCTAAGTTCTAAAACCTTAATTAAATAATTACAAATTTCTTCTCGCTCTTCTCCTGTACTGAAACATGTCTTCAAACCGTATTCTACAGTTTTGCTCTTAGTTTGAAATAATATTTCATCAAATAAATTAGGTTTTTCCTGCGCATTCGAGAATTTAACATTAATTTGCATAATAATTACGCTTAATATTATGCACAAAAGTGCAATACTTTTTCTTTTCATTTTAATCCCCCTACCCTTCAATTAAATTGTTGACCATATTTTATTTTTCTATTCTACAAATGATCAATTTTTATAAAAATATTATTAATAAAATCGTCCCCCAGCACAAGTGTGAAGAGGGCTATTTTATTTAATATAGATAGGGGGTATTCAAAGAATTGATATTAAATATATCTATTCTTTATATTATTAATATATAAAAATTTATTGGAAATGTGCTTAATTTAATCTATT
>DHIM01000348.1:1015-3495 GCA_002403785.1 Clostridium sp. UBA4746 | reverse complement strand
ACAATTAACAATTGTTATCCTTTTTTTTATAAGCGATTACTAATTGTTATTAAGAAACATTCAAATAGGTCGACAGTATTAGAAATATGTAGTGTTTATAAATTTTATGGAATATTAATTAGTATTTTGATAAAACTTAAGATAGGGGTATACTAAACACTAAGGATATAAAATACATATGATATAATACTATTATATAAATTTTTAATTAGGAGAGATTTTATGCCAGAAATACAAGGAACAATTGAAGATGTAGTATTTCATAATGAAGACAATGGGTATATAATTGCTCATTTATTTGATAATAAGAAACAAATAACTGTGGTAGGCATTGTACCGTACGTAAGTGAAGGTCAAAATTTAAAATTAAATGGAGAATGGGTTAATCATCCTCAATTTGGTAAGCAATTTAAAATAATACACTGTGAGGAAATCATACCTAGTTCGCTTACAGGTATAGAAAAATATTTATCTTCAGGGGTTATTCAAGGAATTGGACCTGTAACTGCTAAAAAAATCGTACAGCGTTTTGGCGAAGATACTATGAATATATTAGACAATGAAATAGAAAAATTAAAAGAAATTGATGGTATAGGACAAAAAAAAATTCAGCTTATCTTCGAATCTTATTCTAAACAACGAGAAGTCAAGAACATCATGATATTTCTTCAAACATATGGAGTAACACCTAGCCAATGTGTAAAAATATATAAAAAATATGGGGCAGACTCAATAAAAGTAGTGCAAGATAATCCTTATGTCTTAACTGAAACCATTTCTGGTGTAGGATTTAAAATTGCAGATAAGATAGCGCGAAGTTTGGGGATTGACAAAGAGGCACCTTTTAGAATACAAAGTGGCATTAATTATGTGGTGAATGAATTTTGTGCTATGGGAAATACTTATATGCCACTAGAAAATTTATACAAGCAATCTAAAAATATTCTTGGTGTTACTGATGAGGAAATCGAAAAAAATATCTATGATAATGTACTGCAAGGAAAATTGAAAGTGGAAAATATCGATGGAGAAGACTGTGTTTTCACAATGCCTTTTTATTATTGTGAATTAAGTATAACTAAAAAAATTATAACATTATCTATAGAACAGTATGACAAATTAAAAATAGATGTAGAAGAAAAAATTAATAACTTTGAGAAAGAAAAAAACATACAATTTGCAGTATCTCAAAGGATTGCTATTTGTGGTGCTATGGAAAATAGTATTGAGATTATAACGGGAGGACCAGGTACCGGTAAAACAACGATAATCAATTGTATTATAGAGGTGTTTGAAGAAGCTGGAATGAAAGTATATATGGCTGCCCCTACTGGACGCGCTGCAAAAAGAATGACAGAAGCTACTGGACGAGAGGCAAAAACAATACATAGGTTATTAGAACTTGGAGTAGGCGGAGATGAGGGATCACAGTTTTCTAGAAGTGAGGAATCGCCACTAGATTGTGATGTACTCATTATTGATGAAGCTTCGATGATAGACATAATGCTTATGAACAGTTTATTAAAAGCTATTAATGTAGGGACTAGACTTATAATAGTAGGTGATGTTGATCAATTGCCATCGGTTGGACCGGGTAATGTATTAAGAGATATTATTGACAGTAAAAGTGTTAAAGTAGTTAAACTTAAGGAGATTTTTAGGCAAGCACAAGAAAGTATGATTATTGTGAATGCTCATAAAATTAATAATGGTGAGATGCCTATTTTAAATAAAAGGGATAAAGATTTTTATTTTATTGAGAATAATGAGCCTGATAAAACTTTAAATAGTATTATTACTTTAATAAATACAAGACTACCAAATTTCAATAAACAGTGGGATAAGATGAAGAATATTCAAATACTTTCGCCAATGAGAAAAGGAATATTAGGTATAGAAAATTTAAATGAAAGACTTCAGGAAATATTAAATCCCAAATTAAAGGGTAAAAAGGAAAAGGAATATAGGAATACTATATTCAGAGTAGGCGACAAGGTAATGCAAATTAAAAACAATTATTCTATGAAGTGGCATAAAATGAGTGCAAAAGCAGAAGAGGGTACCGGAATTTTTAATGGTGATGTAGGGTATGTTGATGATATTGACGAAGATAATGAGAATGTTATCGTTATTTTTGATGATGATAAGCGTGTAGAATATGAAGGCGTAAATTTGGATGAACTAACACTCGCCTATGCTATAACAATACATAAAAGTCAAGGTAGTGAGTTTGAGGTCGTAATTATGCCAATGTTTATGGGACCTCCCCTTTTAATGAATAGAAATCTGCTTTATACAGGGATAACTAGAGCTAAAAATATGGTTGTTTTAGTAGGTGAGAGAAAAGCTATTAGTTTCATGAAAGATAATAACAGAAGTTTCGAAAGATATTCTGCACTAGGATTTAGAATAAGGCAAATAGTAGATGCGAATATGGGTAGCGACGAAAATGAGCCTAATTAAATTAAATTAAATTAAAT
>DHIM01000348.1:455-816 GCA_002403785.1 Clostridium sp. UBA4746 | reverse complement strand
AAATTAAATTAAATTAAATTAAAACAAATCTTTAACTGTAAAGGAGATTTTACATGTTTAATTGCGCAAAATTAAACCTTAGTAAGGTAAAAGATGAAATCAGCAAAGAAATTTTAAAATGCCCTCTATATGGGAAAAAAAGAATTGATGTTGTATCCGCGTTTTACAATTCTTCTGATATATTTTTAGAAACTATAATTGAATATGCTAATGACGAAAAAAATATATTGTATATAACGAATGAAGATAAACGCTGTATTGATATTATTAATTTTATAAATGAATTTAGTAATTTGAGTCAATATACATATACCACTGAGACAGATTATGTCAATGTGAATGAGTATTTACATATATGTAG
>DHIM01000348.1:0-176 GCA_002403785.1 Clostridium sp. UBA4746 | reverse complement strand
CATGAGAATGCATTAAAATTACAAGAAAAATTTGATTTGGTTATTTATAATGATATTAGAAGTTTTCCTAAATACAATAAACAACAAATAAAAAAAATATTATTAAAATTGTGCAAAGCTCAAGGCACTGCAATAGCTTACTGCGTGGAGAATGTATTAAACGAGGGAAATACAAT
>DHIM01000325.1 GCA_002403785.1 Clostridium sp. UBA4746 | reverse complement strand
AATACTATAAAAATAACTTTAAATTGTATTATATTAATAATATCATTAAAATACATTAGTTTTATTATATTATTTATAGAGACTAATTTTCAATATAATAATTCTCCTTATAAATTAATTTATAAATAAAACAGATGCTAATAAAAAATACTGCTCTAGGTTATAGCCTAAGCAGTATTTATAATGCAACAATCTAAAATAAAGATGTAAGATTGAGTTTTATATTGATTAGTACATGATTAGTACACACTAGCGAAAATATTTGTTATTATTTTTGAAAGAATTATATATTCCACTGAAAACATGACTAGACATGAAATTGGTATTATAAATATTGTTATTTCTTCTGATATATTTAGTGCTTTTGTAATCCCTCTAAATAAGCTTATTAGTGCAGTTACCATGCCTATAAATAGAACCATTAATCCTAACGTTAAATTTATATAAGATAAAACTATACTCAAGAAGAATGCTGCAATGAAAGGTATTGTTGAACAGGTTACTACTTTTAATATTGTTACTGATTTAGCTAAAGATTTATAAATATATTTACCAATCAAATAGTTTGAAACAAAAAGTATAATTATAGCAATAATGAATAGAAAGCCTGTCATAAAGAATATTTTATCTTTAGATACATTCGGGATTATATATTGAGACAGTAGACTTGATATATAAGGGTTACTCTTGGAGTCTGTAAATAGTCCATTTACCACTCCTGTGGTATTAGACAATGCCCAAATATTAAATAATCCAAATAATATTGTTAAAAATAAGATTAAAATGCTGCAAGATTCCATTTTTAAAATTTTATTGCATTTTACAATTGTTGAAACTGGCTTCATTAGCATACCTTTAGAAACTTTTAATATTTCATTAATATAAATACTAAAATCACTATTTTTGGTGCTCTGTACTTCATTTGAGCTGCTATTTAATTTGTGATCCACCATTACAGCCGTTCCACAATTTCCACAAAATTGTTCATCAGAATTAATTTTTTGTCCACAGTTTTTACAAAAATTCATTGTAATTCCCCCTTAATGATAAAAATTTAATATAACTATTTATATGCTGGTAAATGTAAAAGCTTATCTACGGTAACAAAGCTGTATCCCATTTTTTTAAGTTTTAAAATAATTTGTGGTAGTGCCTCGGTAGTGGCTTTTTTATCTTATTAACTGCCTTAAATAACGTATTTATTTAAGGCAGTATCTTTCCACCATGATTTTCTAATTCAATGCTTTTTGTATGTCTGAAAATTGATAGCTAGAGGTATCAACATTATATTTAAATGTATATTTATAATTAAAAGGCTTATTTGAAGTAATACCGTCTTTATTTGTAATACTATAAATTTCTGAAGTAGTTATACTTCCAGATTGATTATCGTCACTAATGTTATAATTCGTGATATCAGAAGAAACATTACTCTCTTGCACTTCGGCTTCATAAGTAGTAGATATATATGATTGTTGTAATTTATATAGCTTACTTCCAAATGTTACGTAAGGATCCATTAATGAATAATCATTATTATTAACGGCTTGTGTAAAAGATGATGTATAGTAGCTCAAAAGATCCCTTAATTGATTTTTAACATTATCTAGGTCACTGCTTGCCTCATCAAAACTTAAATTAATGTCTGTTCCACCCGTTGCAACAGAATATTCTTGACTTCTGAGTATTTTACCATCTACCAAGTGTGTAGCATATATTTTAGTAGTACTATCTACAGGTCCGAAATTCGTTGCATCTGCAACTGACATATTAACATCTTTTCCGTTAACAAATATTTTAGCATCTGGAAAGTCAGAAGTTATATTTATATAACTCATATCATCAAATACATTTAATTTTGCTATACCATTTTTAGCTGCTACAAGATCCACAGGGTACGGATGATTTAAAGTAACATATTTACCCTTATAATTGGCTAAAATTGAATAATCTCCAGGTATATATGGTCCAAATTCCTTAGTAGATTTATCAGTATCGCTACTCCCAATTTGAAGATTGTTAATTGAAAAGGTAACATCTTTGACTGGTGTTGTTATATCAACAAATGATGGCTTAATGCTTATTTTATAATCAGAAAATATTAAAAACTTCTTTCCAATATTAGTTAATGTTAATATGTTGCTTGTTGCTGTGCTACTATTATTTTTAGGGCTAATGACGTCATTATCTAATGTTTGGATAATCTGTTCATAATATGAAGGGTGACTTTTAATGTATGACAGTAAAGGAGCAATGGTTTTACTATCAACTATAAGCCTAGCATCATTACAATACATAATACTTGCTAAATCAGCATTATTGTTTGAAACAATATCATTCTTAAATCTTGTTTCAAGCTTCTTAGGATTATATAAAGAATTACCAATTTCAACAATAACAACAATTGCTACTATCAAAACTGCAACTATTGCTATAGTTATTTTAGACTTTTTTGATAATTTAGCATTAGTTTCAGTAGATTCATCAATAGAACTATTTTCTTTGGGAGTCTGATATTCTTTTATTGGCTGAATTTCTATAGTTGAATCATTTTCTTCAATCTGTCTATTTTCATACATCTGTTCAGTTTCTTCCATCTCGTTAGTCTTTTCCGTCTGGTTAGTTTCTTCTACTTGTTTAGTCTCTTCTACCCCACTACTTTTACCTATAGTTTCATTTTTTAAATCAGTGCCGCAAGAAGTGCAAAAAGTTTGTTCTTCTTTAACTGCCTTGCCGCATTTAGTACAAAATTTCATTGTAGGTCCCCCATTTTTATATTAGTGATTTAGCATCCGTATAAATTTTTTGATACATCATCATAATATGCTATTTACATTAATTGGGTGCATGTTTTTATTAGCAAATAATGTAGCATTTTTACATTAGCAAACAGGATTTATTAGCAAATTCGCTTCGCTCATTAGAACCCCCGTTGGTCCTAAACAAATTGTAAACACAATTTGTTTTGATTATCTTGCCAAGAACCTATACATGCTACAATTCCATCAGTATTTATTCTTCTTTAATCTTTGGAGATATTGTATAGATTAGAATTATTAGTATTAATGAAAATTTAAAGCTTAAAGAATTACTGCTTTGAAGTTGCACCAGTTAAATCTGCTACATTTCCTTTTGTAAAGAATCCATCAAACCCATTATACCTATAGATGTATTCATTTACTAAGAATGTATTTTTTGATGGGTAACTAAAGGTTTGTTTTAAACCTTCCTCAGGAGAACCTATTAATTCTATTAAAAAGTCCATTCCATTCTTCTTTAGCATTTCAAAGGTATATTCAATATGTTCTGTATTGAAAGCAAGATGATGCACTCTTTTACCATAGTAATGTACAAATTTTTCAGTAGGGCCTGATTCTTCATCAGATACATAAGGCTTAATTCCAGAGGTGAATACCATAGCAAAATGGCCATCTATAACTCTTGCCACTGATGTAATAGAATTCATGGATTTCACATATATTGCAAAATCAAAATTGTAATTAGTTAACTCCATAAGTTCGAGTATTGCTGCATCTCTATCCTTTGCCAATATTCTTGTAGCTGCATATTCAAATGACTATAAGGTGTGGCCATCATATATTTACAGGAATTCCCCAAACTTTTGAGAAACTTATATTCATCGCAGTTAGCAAATTCACTCCACTCATAAAATCTCCCGGGGTACATGAACAAATTGCAAACTCTAACAAACAGAACTTGTCCACTTCGTTGCCAATTTCTGTAACGGGGTCATGTCAGCCGCCTAAAAAAAGTAACTATAGTCCGTACATTTAGTGTAGAATAAGTCATGAAAGGAAATTAAAAATAATACCTTTCAGAATGTTACCTCTAATTATTTTTCATTTAGCAAATTCTGCAAAACAAATTGTAACCACAATTTGTTTTGCTATTAATAGCAATAATTTACCTATCTTTTTTAATATCTTTTTTAAAAAGCACCATTAATCCGCTTGCCTCCCTACGCTAAAAAAAATGTTTTTCTATAATATGATTGTATAAGCCAAACATTGCAAAGTCTATTTTTATTAATACAATTATAATTTTAAATAGCGAAATTAAAGAAATAGCAAGTTCGCCTTAGCCTCCCAAATACCCCCGGGGGTCATGAACAATTTGTGATCACAAATTGTTTTGCTATTAAACAGGTCATCTGGTGAGTTAAATAATATCCTATAAACATAATGCTCATTAGGATCAATGCAGACCCAACAAGTAGCCGTTTGATTATTTAAGACAGAGCCACTAATAACATGAAGATATCCATTATTTATAACCCAATAAGAGGATACTGCATTTGGACATACCTCACTATCTTTAACAACAAAGGTGAAAATCAACACTTTACGTTTTAAGTGAACTATGAAAATTTTCTAAATGTTTTTGAAATATAGCATTTATGTTATAATTAATAAAACAACCATACAGGAGGGTTTATAAGGAAGTATGAGGTTATAATATATGATACAGATAAACTTTATTGGACTTTAAAAAATCTGAAAAAGATGCTTTAAAAAATGCTATGCTTAAATTTAACATAAAATACGATGAGAATTATCATTTAAAAATATATCATGATATAAATACGGCTATCTGGAGATAATTTGAGCAGGGCCTTATTAAATAGAAAGGATCGAGTTAATTATGGAGAATAACAAACAGGATTTAATGAAGTTAATTCAAATTAAATTACCACATATGAGTAAAGGTCAAAAAATAATTGCTAAATACATACTAGAACACTATGATAAAGCAGCGTTTATGACTGCTAATAAATTAGGTACTACAATAGGTGTAAGTGAATCAACTGTTGTAAGATTTGCCATCGTGTTAGGATTTAATGGTTATCCAAAACTACAAAAAAGTCTTCAGGAATTAATTAAAAGTAAATTAACTTTAGTACAAAAAATGGAATTATCTAATGATTACATCACTCAAGAGAATGTGCTAAAGAGTGTATTAAAAGCTGACATTGAAAATATTAAAATTACTTTAGAAAAAATAAATCACCAAACTTTTGAAGATATAGTTAATTCATTATTTAAAGCTAGAAAAATATATGTAATTGGATTAAGACAATCAGCTGCATTATCTGGATTTTTAGCTTTTTATTTAAATCTTATTTTAGATAATGTTAAGTTAGTTGAATATGGTGTTAGTGATATATTTGAGCAGATGCTTAATATTGATAATAAAGACATATTGATTGCGATAGGCTTTCCTAGGTATACTACCAGAACAATTGAAGCCATCTCATTCGCAAAAGGTAAAAATGCCAATATTGTAGTAATTACAGATAGTTTATTATCTCCATTAGCAGAGAAGGCTGACTATACGCTAATAGCACAAAATAATATAACTTCTTTTGTTGATTCACTTGTAACCCCACTTAGTATAATAAATGCGTTAATAATAGCAGTGGGCTTAAGAGAGAAAGAAAAAATTTCTAGTACATTTTCTACTTTGGAGAACATATGGAAAGAATATAAGGTTTATGTTTAAAACAATTAATTATAAGGCATGTATTGTTGTTTAAGCAACAACCACAACCATCGTGAAACTATATATTTGCATTTCATAGAACAAGGGCATACAACATAATATATAATTATCTTGTATGCCCTTTGATCCTTTATTATTTAATATACTGTGCCCCTTTTTCAATTGCCAATTTATTGGACTCATAGAATTTTTCTTTTCCATGAACTTTAAGTGAGGCAAGTAAAGCTTCCATTGAGACAATGCCGGTTTTCTTAACTAGAGCACCCAAAAGTACCATATTGGCAATGGTTGTGCTTCCGATTTCTTCAGCTATAGTTTTAGCTGGTATTTTATAAATAGTGATATCTTTTCTATCTGGAATATCAGTTATCTGATCTGAATCAACAATGAGAAGACCATTAGGCTCAATAAAATCTATGAATTTTTCGAGTGATGGTCTGTTCATTGCGACTACGGTGTCTGCTCTTGTTAAAACTGGAGAGCCAATTTCTTCATCTGTAAGTATGACTGAACAATTTGCAGTACCACCTCTCATTTCAGGACCATATGATGGTAGCCATGAAACGTTCAGATTAGAATCCATACCAGCGTATGCAAGAAATTTTCCCATTAAGAGAATACCTTGTCCACCAAAACCAGCAAATATTATTTCTTGTGATACCATTTTATTTAACCTCCTCAGTTGTATTCTTTTTAACACCAAGAGGATAGTAGGTCATCATATTATCTCTCAACCATTTCATCGATTCTCGAGGTGACAATCCCCAATTTGTTGGGCAAATTGATAATACTTCAATCATTGAGAAACCTTTACCTGCAATTTGGTTTTCAAATGCTCTTTTAATTGCTTTCTTAGCTTTTAATAAATTAGGTATTGTATCAACAGATACTCTTTCAACATAACATGCTCCAGTAAGTGTTGATATTAATTCTGAAACTCTTATTGGGTAACCTGCCAATTTTACATCCCTTCCATATGGAGTGGTTTCAGTAATTTGACCTGGAAGAGTAGTTGGGGCCATTTGACCACCAGTCATTCCATATATGCAGTTGTTAACAAATATTGAAGTTAAGTTCTCACCTCTAGCTGCTGAATGAACTATCTCCCCCATACCAATAGCTGCAAGATCACCATCACCTTGGTAAGTAAAAACAACTTTATCAGGATTTGTTCTTTTAATGCCAGTAGCTGTTGCTGGTGCTCTTCCATGTGCAGCTTCAATTGCATCACATGCAAAATAGTTATACATAAGAATTGAACATCCGACAGGTGCAACTGCTATTGTTTTATCTAAAATCCCTAATTCATCAATAACTTCTGCAATTAATTTATGGATTACTCCATGTGTGCAGCCTGGACAATAGTGAGTTGGTACATCTAATAGAGCTTTCGGAGTTTCATATACAATAGCCATTATTTTACGCCCCCTATTATCTCTTTTACTTTATCTAATATATCAGTAGAATGCGGAACTACTCCACCTGATCTTCCGTAGAATGCTACAGGTTTTCTACCATTTACTGCAAGTCTTATATCCTCAACCATCTGTCCACAGCTCATTTCTACTGACAAATAACCATATTTAGTTTTATCTATTGTTTTTTCAAATGCTTCAATTGGGAATGGCCATAAAGTTATAGGTCTTATAAGTCCAACTTTTAAGCCTTCTTTTTTTGCCCATTTAACTACATTTTTGCATATTCTTGAAGTTGTACCGTATGCAACTAATATAAGGTCGCAAGCTTCTTCACAATCGATTATTTCGTATCTAACTTCATTTTTTGTTATTTCTTCATATTTTGCTTGAAGGTGAATATTATGTTTTTCTAATATATCTGCTTCTAAAAACAATGAATTTATTATATTATGAGTTTTACGTCCATTAAGACCATTTGCGGCCCAATCTTTTATTGGAAGCACTCTTTCTGGTCTATCTTTAAATTCAACTGGTTCCATCATTTGACCGAGCATTCCATCACCCATAACCATAACAGGATTTCTATATATATCTGCCATATCAAAAGCCTCTTGAACTAAATCTACCATTTCTTGAATTGAAGCTGGTGCGAGTACAGGCATGTTATAGTCACCATGACCACCACCTCGTGTTGCTTGGAAGTAATCTGATTGAGCTGGTTGTATACTTCCAAGTCCGGGACCTCCACGAACAATGTTTACAATAACGCAAGGGAGTTCTGCCGATGCTATATTTGAAATGCCCTCAGACATTAGACTTATTCCTGGACTACTTGAGGAAGTCATACATCGAACTCCGCTTCCAGCTGCACCATATACCATATTTATTGCTGCTACTTCACTTTCAGCTTGTAAAAAAACTCTTCCTATTTTGGGCATCTTCTTTGACATAAATGCTGCAACTTCGGTCTGTGGGGTAATTGGATAACCGAAAAAACCCATACAATTTGCTCTTATGGCTGCTTCTCCAATTGCTTCATTACCCTTCATTAAAACTTTTTCACCCATTGTAATTCCTCCTTGTTATTTTTCCACTGTTATTACACAGTCAGGACACATTCTTGCACATGAGGCACATCCTATACAATCTTTCATTTTATCTGCAGTTACTGTGGCAGGATGATGTCCTTTAATGTTTAATTTATTGGACATCGTAATAATGTTCTTTGGACATACACTAATACATTGTTTACAACCTTTACATCTATCTTCTCTAAATGTTACTTTTGGCACTGAAATCCCTCCTTACATTTATTAACGTTGAAGTTAAATCATCTCCTGCGGAGCTGAAATATTAACGACTTCAGAAGGGGATTTACCCCTTTGTAGTTCTCTGGAGTAGATAACAATTCTCAATTGTTATCCCCCCACTGAATTTTTCTATTTGTTAGGGTATGTAACTCGCCACTTATAGAAGTGGGAGACTTCCCTTCTGAAATGTCGTTAAAACGATAACATTAAAATTCACAGTTATTAGAAATATATATTAATATATTAACTTTGCAATATTGAGTTGTTGAGCTTTATTCCATCCAAGGGGGCTTCATATAAATGTCAATAGGATATACTTCGGCATGTACTTTGGTTTTAATCATGCCCGCCAAGTCTTTTGTACAAACAATATACTTATACGGGATTTCAAATTGCTTTGAAATCTCTGAGACTATTTTGTCACCTTTAATAATGTCCTCAGTATTTGTCTCATATGATAAATTAGTATTAGAAATAAGATGAGTAACTTTAAGCCTTGATGCTCTTTCAATTGATTTCATGTATGCAATTGTTTCCACCTTATTTGAAGTAAATGGTCTGTCATTATTTACAACAAAATACATATCATAAGATTCTTGTTTTAAATATTCATTATATTGTCCAAGTACAAGTGAACCTTGATCATCTCCACCTATATCCATTACTACTTCGTAGCTTTTGTCATTAAATACACTATAAACATTCGAGGGTATAACCATTAGCTCAGCATTCATGAGACTTGAGCTTGAGGATATAAGCTTAATACCTAGATTTTCTAGTTTATCCTTCATGTTTCTAGAGCAAAAATATGGATTTACTATATCAATATCGACAAGGGCTACCCTTTTGCCAATTTTAGCAAGATTTATTGCATAGTTTAGAGCAATCTCTGTCTTTCCACTTCCAAAATGACCTGTAAAAATTCTAATTCTGCTCATATTCACACCCACTAATTCAAATTTATGTACTATAATAATCATTAACCTATTAATATGTTTTAGATATGCAGTTAATATACCATTCTAAATTAAGTGAAAAGACCAAATTGTAAACTCTTTCTACTTAAATATTTTTTGTATTAGAACTATTCGTCTTAGAATTTTGTTGTTTATTAATACCCTTACCATAATAAAGGGCAATTGTTTTTGGGTTTTATTATAAAATATAAATTCG
>DHIM01000039.1:8022-8433 GCA_002403785.1 Clostridium sp. UBA4746 | reverse complement strand
AATTTACTCCTTTTTAGAATGAGTATTCACTGTAGTTACAGGTATTCTCATAATTAATTTAGTTATATTTCTTTGTTGACTACCTTATTAATATCCACAGCTTATAAATTGAAAAATTTCATGATCAGTATTATTTATAAAATCAGTAGAAAAAGTCCGTTTATTATTAAGTCCAAAACTGTAACCGGATACCTTCACATTTATTCACCCCCATTATATTTTTAATATAGACTCACAATTAAGCACAGTTATATTCGTAATATCTTTATATATAAGATTATAGTCATCAAATGTATTAGTAGTATCAAATAATTGTGTGAGCTTTATGTGATTATGTGTAACATAATAAAAGCAATCAACAGAAATGTTGATTGCTTTTATTTATAGAGGATATCTAATTGAAAAACTAAC
>DHIM01000039.1:0-7827 GCA_002403785.1 Clostridium sp. UBA4746 | reverse complement strand
GGATATCTAATTGAAAAACTAACACAAATATCTAAATTGGTAAAGTGGATAAGTAAGCGATACAAGTTGATTTATATACTCAGGAAATTATTTTCTGGTGAGTCTTAGTGTTAGTTCCTTTAAGTTTTAAATGGTTATTTTTTATGTAATTTTAGAATGAAATTATTATTATTTAAAATATTTATACTATAATTTATATGCTATAATATATATAAATTAGACAAACGATAATTCCAGTATCTAATAATGTTAATGGACAATAATCAGAATGAAGGCAAGACAAATTAAAATAATATTAAAATTATGAGTTGATAACATTAGATAATATATTAGTGATAACGTTCGTAGTAATTATGGCTGATTTATTATTAATGATTATAACTACATTATACGAGGGGTGTAGAGTATGGGTTACAGTGTTACTATGGATAATCATAAAGAGCGTTACAATATTCAGTTAACTAATAAAAAGGGTTGTACTTATTGTAAAGATGGTAAACAACTATTAGGTACGACAGGGGATAATCGTTGGTATATTAATGATTCCAAAAACGAAATCCATTCTGATAATGATGATATATCAGTTCAAACTATTAAGATTAATTATTGCCCTATGTGCGGAAGAAAGTTAACTTAGGTTTTAAAAGAAAAAATATAAAAATTCATATAATACTACGTTTAAAGTGATATTTTTATGTGCAATAAGTATATTATTTAAAACCTACCTATACAAAAAAAATCCTAATGCTCCAGAAATAATAGTAAGTTTTATAGGGTCTATTTCATATTTATAAGCTGCAATAAACACCCCGATACAAATCAATATACTTTTATAGTCTATAAAAGAGCCATAAGAAACTAAAACTGCGGATGATGCAATCAACCCAACAGTAGCTGGTAAAACACCTGAGAATGCATACTGAACGTATTCATTATGTTTAAATTTCATAAAAGTTTTTGTTATAAATAGCATTATGAAAAAGGTTGGTAGTATTACTCCAAGGTTAGCCAAAACACTTCCCCAAAAACCGCAAACCCTATAGCCTATATAAGTAGCTCCATTAATGGCAATAGGTCCTGGAGTCGCTTGCGATATTGCTACTAAGTCAATAAATTCACTAGATTTTAGCCATAAATTATTAATAACAACTTCTTGCCTTATAAGTGGAAGGATGGCGTTTCCACCTCCATAAGAAAATAATCCAATCTTTGTAAAAACTAAAAATATTTTTAGATATATACCCATAATTACAATCTCCTTCTTGTAAACATTCCATATAGTAAGCCACCTAGGGCGGATATAATAATTATATAAACTGCGTTAACATTAAAAATAGCAACAAGGATAACTGTTAATATTGGTATAATAACAGTCTTTTTATTGATTTTTGAACTTTTTCCCATTCTTAAAACGGGTACTGCAAGAAGTGCAACTACGGCAGGTCTAATGCCCTTAAAAATAGCATCTACATTTGTATTTTTGTTCATACCAACAAAATACATAGCTATTAGTAAAATTACTACAAATGCTGAGAATATTGATCCGAATACCGCAGAGATACTTCCTGGAATACCAGCAACTCTATAACCTATAAAAACTGAAGCATCCACAGCTATAGGTCCTGGAATTGATTGAGCAAGCGCAATCATATCAACGAACTCTTCTTTTGAAATCCATTCTTTATTATATACTGCATCCCGTTCAATTAGAGGAATCATTGACGGTCCACCGCCTACAGCAAAGGTGCCAATCTTTAAAAAAGTAACAAATAAATCTACCAATATATTCATGCTTATCTCCTTTACTGTTTGACCATGTTTATTCTATCTTCTGTTATTATATCAAAAGCGTTAATATATTAATACTTTTTATAAGGTCTGTTTGCAACAGGTGTAGTATCAAATAATTATGTGAGCATTGTGGATTAGTGTAACATACAAAAAACAATCAACATTTCTGCTGATTGCTTTTATTTATAGGGGATATCTAATTGAAAAACTAACACCGATATCTTTATTTGTAACCTCTATTTCTCCATTGTAATAATTTATAATTTTTTTGCAGATAGCTAGACCTAGACCGAATTTACCAGTCTTATCTTTATAAAAATTATCAAAAATATGTGAAAGATGTTCTTCTGGAATATTAGGGCCATCGTTATATATTCCTATGACTGCAAAAGCACCTTCTTGTTTTAGAGAAACACATATTTTACTATTAGCATATCTAAGGCTATTATCTAATATGTTTTCAATAGAAACCTGTATTTTATCCACGTTTCCATTTATAATAGCATCTTCAATGTCTAAATCCCATGTTATATTGTTATTAATTACTTCAAATCTATTTGTAATGTGGATAAGTAAGCGATGTAAGTTTATTTCTATCTTCTCAAAATTATTTTCTAAAACATAATCAAGAGTATTCAAATATAACATCTGTTTGACCTTTTTTTCAAGGTTTAGAGCTTCATCTCTTATTATTTCAGCGTTTTTCTCCACTGATTCCACATATACTCCATCAATGATAGCTTCAGCATGACTCATGATCACCATAATTGGAGTTTTTAAATCGTGAGATATGCTTTGTAAAAACATTTTTTCTTCTTCATCTGTGCGTCTTAGTTCCTTTTGCATCAAATTCATTGAATTTGCAAGTCTTCCAATCTCATCATCATTTTTAACATTTATAGGTTTTGTCCAATCTTTATGGGATATTCGTACAGTACAATTTTCAAGTTCCTTAAGTGGCTTTGAAATATAATTTGCAACTAACTTAGAAGTTAAGAAACCAATAGCTATAAATATAATGCCTACCCAGAGTACCATGTAAAGCAGACTATTATCTACTATTTCTGGCATATATGTTATTAAATATGACTTTCCAGAAGTTCCATATTGGATTGAACTTATTATGAAAATAAATTTAGTTTTATTGTATGATTCTTTAAATACCTTTTGAGTAAAAGTTCCATCTGTAATGAAACTTGACATCCATAATTTAACATTTTTATCATTTACATTAAAAGGTACGTTAGGACCACCTGATGTATTTGGTGGCATTCCATGATTTTTATTTATATATATAATTTCAGCGTTACTATTTTTGTCTACATTAAAAATGAAATAATCGCTTCCTTTTAAATTTCGATATTCGTCAAATCTAATAGGTTGGGTGAACTTATTAGTTTTAAGTAAAATAGCATGAAATACTTTTAAATCTTCTGTTTTAGCCTTCTCATCTATGTTTTTAAATGCAACAAGATAGAAAAATGAAATACTTGAAATTATTATAAGTATTATGACTGTAAAAGTTGTCCATATTCGCATTGTTAATGAGTTGAATTTGAATTTAATTTTTTTCATGATTTGTACACTAACTTATAACCATATCCATACACTGTTTCTATGGTGAATTTATCTATTTTTTTTCTAAGGCGCCTTATAACATCATCCACAACTCTATCTGAACCAAAATAATCATCGCCCCATACAGTATCAAGTATTTGTTCTCTAGACACTAGGTTATTTTTGTTCTCAATAAAGTAATATAGTAGTTCAAACTCTTTTTTAGTTAAAATAACCTCGATATCTCCTATAAAAACTGTTCTTTGTTTTTTGCTAATTCGATATCCACCCATATTTAAGTTATCATCCATTTGAGTTACATCATCTCTATTTGCACCATATATTCTCTCAAGAAGTTTATTAGTTCTAATAATAAGCTCTCTAGGTAAAAATGGCTTCGATAAATAATCATCGCTTCCTAGTTCGAGTCCTACCACGCGATCAAGTTCTTCATTTCTTGCAGACATAAAAATAACAGGTGTATTTTTATTATGAGCTTTAACCGCTTCAATAATTTCATAACCATCGATATCTGGAAGCATTATGTCAAGTATCCAGAGATCTGGCATATCCTCAATTCTAGCTACAGCAGAATTACCATTTGAAAAAGTAGTTACTTCATAACCTTCACGTTGTAAGTATTTCTCTAGCAAAAGATTTAAGCTTATTTCATCTTCAACAAGATATATTTTCTTTGACAAGTGTATCACCCCTGATTTTTTAAGCACTAAGGCATATTTTTTATAAAATAACTTAATTACGGCCCATATAATACCTATTAACTTATATTCTATCATATAATTCTCAAAACATTTCTAATTATTTATGTAAAGATTATGTGTTTTATAATAAAAAGTGATAAAAGATCATATAAAGTCTATACCATTAGACTGGGACATAGGGTCAAATTTAGTAGCTAGTTTTATGTAAAGAGTCACTGAAAGGTATTTCTTATCTATGCCTAAATCGGTATAGCACTTTCGAGTAAAACATGCTAGAATGAAAGAGTTGATATCAAAATTAACGGTAGGTAAATTTGATAAACCCAATCGATTGTTTTTTCTAATATTTTCAGGTTAGTTGACTGCTCAAAAATATTAAGTTGTTTAAGTTTATTAATATAAAACATGTAATTCTCTTCCACTGTGGATTATATTTTGTATTGTTACATTTATTTTCTCAAAGTGGGATATGCATATTTGGTAACATCTGGAGACAAAGGTGCAATTCTTGATATACCAGTAAAAAATATTTGATTAGAGGTGCGATAATGAAGATAGCAGTAATTGGTGCGGGAGCAATGGGAAGTTTGTTTGGTGCATATTTATCTAAAAAAAATGAAGTATATATGATTGATGTAAATAAATCTGTGGTTGATTCTATCAATGAAAACGGTCTGAATATTTTTGAAAAAGATATTCAAAAAACAGTTAATTATAAAGTGCCTGCAGTGTATGATTCTTCACAGTTAGGTGAAATGGATTTAGTAATTATGTTTGTAAAGACTATTTACAATATTACCTCATTAGAAAATAATAAAAATCTATTTGGTCATGATACACTAGTTATGACCTTACAAAATGGTGCAGGAAATGACCGTGATTTGGCTCAGTTTGTAAAAAAAGAAAACATATTCATCGGCACAACAGAACATAACTGCCTGAACAAAGGGAATGGAAACATTGAACACAATTCAGCAGGGGTCACCAATATTGGAATGGTGGAGTTCGATCACGCAAAGGTCTCAGCACTTGTTGAAACATTCAGCAAGTGTTGCTTTAAGACGCAAATATATGAAAACATTCAGGAGATTATCTGGAGAAAGCTGTTTGTTAACATGTCTTTGAATCCGGTGACTGCAATTCTCGGTTGCAAAGCTGGTTATTTGGATGAAAATCAATTTGCATCCAATATCGTAAATCATATTTTGAGCGAGGCTGTCGAAGTTGCGAATGCAGATGGCAGAGATTTTGATAAATTCGAAATTATCAGTAATGTAAAAGAACAGATATCGGGACAGTTTGCCGGAATTCTTACCTCTATGAACCAAGATATTACAAATAGAAGGTTGACAGAAATTGATTATATCAACGGTGCTGTTGTACTGGCTGCAAAAGAGTATGGGATTCCCACTCCATACAATGAAATGATTGTAAATCTAGTTCATGCAACGGAAGGATTATATTGACAATCAGAACCACTATTAGCAGCTCTAAAAGGAGTATAGGCATCAAAACGCGGAAATTTACGTTAATGATTAAAACTAATTAAAACAACGATTTTAATATAATCGACTTATTCTTGGCAATTGTAACTAATAGTAACATAAAAAGGAGCCTCATGCTGGATATAATTCCAACATAGGGCTCTTTTGTTTCGTAAAGCAATATTAATTAAAAACTATCAAATATTCTTAATATTTTCTATTTTAAAGATACAGTCAAATATTAAAGCAAAGGGGGCTCTGCTCTAACTTTTATTCTATATTCATATAATAGTATAGAATTGTGTCAATTCAGTGGCAGAAATGTGTAGTATTTATTAAGTTTACTTATAAGATGGATAAATATTTTGGAATTCATCCACTTGAAGTAATAGTAAACCATTGCATATAATGGTATAATTTACTTGAAGGTTATTTATTAGTTGTAATTAATTAAGAATTAATATAATGAATTTATATGTGTTGAATCTCTATCATGTACATTTAATGGGAAAGATGTACTTGTGGCACAAGCTGTAATAAATAACGATAATGAGGAAAAGTAAATATTAAAAATCTGAATTACTTAGAAAATATATATATTAGATTAAAAGTGAGGTAATAAAATGGTTGATGGTACTATAGAAACATTAGTTATACATATTAGTGGGTTGGAAGAAACATTTCAAGAACATCAAGAAGTTTATATGACATGGGACGAGAATGAAAAAAAAGTCATGTTCCAAAATAAAATTTATAAAGTTTTTAATAGGATACCGAAAGGTGCAACATTGCGAACAGTGTATTTAAGAATTTATAAAATAAAGAGGGTTGAAATTATTTCTGAAATAGAAATTAGAGAACGAGGAAAGAGTGTTGGTGGAAGAGCAACTATTGGTGCACTTTTGATTGGGCCTTTAGGAGCAATTGTTGGTGGAATATCAGAAATTAGCAATAAAAAAGATACAATAATTAAATATTTTATGGTTTTTAATTATGATGAAGATAAAATTATTACTCTTGAACTTCCGTTACTACCTCTTAATTCATTTAAAATTGTGAATGCAGTAATAGCACATTTGAATACATCTAATGAAATAACTCTTTAAAACGTTGTAAACAGTAAAAATATTAACATAGAATGGGTACAATGCTTAAAGAATGGTGAATAGACTCAATGTGAATGTAACTCAATGGACATTCAGGCTATTTGCCATTCAACTTATTTTATCTTAATTATTAATTATAAGTTTTGAAACTGTTCTACTCTTTGATATGGAATTTTTGCATCCTGAGTTTTATCTAACCAAAGATATTAGGGGTTACAATTGTAATTTTAATTTTATGAAATATCACATTTGAAAGCATTAGATAACAAAGCTGAAGTTTCTATTGCGTTAGGGGCATAAAAGTCAGCGCCTACTTGCTTCCATAGATCTTTATCTACATTAAATGGATAGCCACCAACAAGTATTTTAATCTCCTTAAGTGTCTCAATATTCCTTAACTCATGAATGAGTTCTATTACTTTATGTACATGAACTATCATGGTTACACTTATACCTAAAACATGAGGGTTCACATCTATAAGGAAGCTTATTAGATCTCTTTGGGGTACATCAGCTCCTAAATAATACGTATTCCACCCATCTAATTCTAATATATCGGCTACCATTTTAATTCCAATATCATGACTTTCTTCACTCACACAAGCTGCAACAAACTTTAATCCGTTTTTATTGGATGAAAATATTTTTGAATATAATGGAGACATTATAGATTGTGTAGTTGCAGTAAAAAAGTGTTCCTGAACTATAGTTATTTTATTTGTTTGCCATAGCCTACCTATTTCTTTTAAAGATGGTTCAAAAACGTAAACATATATATCTTTAATTGATATTCCTTTTTCAACTTCATCCATTATCAACTTACATGCTTTTATCCGTTCCATTTTTAAAATCAATTGTAAATATTCAACTAAAATATTATAATAAGCATTATTTTTGTCTACGAAAGTTTCAGGAGATGTGATGGGAAAGGGTAGATTTTTAATAGCAACTTCTATAAAACAATTCACAATGATGCTCATTTCTTTTGAAAGTACAGATCCTAATATATCTTTTATACAATTTAATGTAGTTAAAATGTTTTTGGCTTGGTATAATGACTTTTTCCATGTAATATAATCGTTATAAAGCAGCAAGTTATTCAAACTTATTGCTTCAGAAAGATAAGTGAGATGAGATGATATACTATACAGATAATTTATATAATTA
>DHIM01000011.1:17784-20988 GCA_002403785.1 Clostridium sp. UBA4746 | reverse complement strand
GGATGTATTGAATATAATAGGGATGAACATTAGTTTTATTAATGGGCCATCTATAGAACTTGGTAGAATTGGAATGAAAATGTTAATAGAAAAGTTAAATAGTAATGGACCCGCCGAGGTTAAAAGAGTAACTATTTTGCCAGAGCTTGTATTAAAAGGATCAGAAAAATATATAAGAAACAAATTATAAAATATAAAGGAGAAGATTAAAATGAAAATAGAGCAATATATAGATCATACATTATTAAAACAACAAGCATGCGAGGAAGATATTATAAAAATTTGCGCGGAGGCAAAAGAATACGATTTTGCTTCAGTATGTGTTAATGCATATTTCGCTTCATTAGTAAGCAATGAATTACAAGGAACAAATATAAAAACTTGTATTGTCGTTGGATTTCCACTCGGAGCTACCACCAAAGAAGTAAAAGCATTTGAGGCAAAACAAGCTATTGAAAATGGTGCACAGGAAATAGATATGGTAATTAATGTTGGTGCTGTAAAATCAAATAAATATGATGTAGTAAAAGACGAAATAAAAGCAGTAGTTGATGCCTGCAGGGGAAAAGCACTAGTAAAGGTAATAATAGAAACTTGTCTTTTGACTGATGAGGAAAAGATTAGAGTATGTAAAATTGCAAAGGAAGCTAACGCAAATTTCGTAAAGACTTCTACAGGGTTCTCAACAGGGGGAGCAACAGTACATGATATAAAGTTAATGAGAGAAACTGTGGGCGATGACATGGGAGTTAAGGCATCTGGAGCAGTGAGAACAGCAGAAGATGTAAGAGCTGTTATAAAAGCTGGTGCTAATAGAATAGGAGCTAGCAGTTCTATAGCTATAGTTCAAGGTATGAAAGACTGAAATATAATTAAAATTAATAAGTATGGGGGCGCGTAGCATGAGAATGTATGATTTAATAATGAAAAAGAGAAATGGCAACGAACTCACTACAGGAGAAATCAATTTTTTTATATCTGGATATACAGATGGAACAATACCAGATTATCAAGTTTCGGCACTACTTATGGCTATATACTTTCAAAAGATGAATAAGAGAGAAACGGCGGATTTAACAATGGCAATGGTTAATAGTGGTGAAACCATTGATTTGTCTGATATTGAAGGTGTAAAGGTTGATAAACATAGTACTGGGGGTGTAGGTGATACAACTACATTGATACTGGGACCTATTGTTGCAGCAGAAGGGGTGCCCGTTGCTAAAATGTCAGGAAGAGGACTTGGACATACTGGTGGGACTATTGATAAACTAGAGTCAGTTGAGGGATTCTGCGTTTCTATGTCAATTGAAAAGTTTATTAAAAACGTAAATGAAGTTAAAATTGCTATAGGTGGTCAAACTGCTGATTTAGCACCAGCTGATAAGCTGCTATATGCACTTCGTGATGTTACTGCAACAGTGGATAATATATCTTTAATTGCGGGAAGCATAATGAGTAAGAAAATAGCCTCTGGAGCAGATGCTATAGTACTTGATGTGAAAACAGGCAGTGGTGCATTTATGAAAAGTGAAGACGATGCATTTGAACTTGCGAGAGAAATGGTTGATATAGGAACCAATGTTAATAGAAATACTGTTGCGGTAATAACTGATATGGACCAACCTTTAGGATATGCTGTTGGAAATGCTTTAGAAGTGAAAGAAGCTATAGATACATTAAAAGGTAAAGGTCCTAAAGATCTTACAGAACTTTGTTTAACATTAGGTGCACATATGTTGGTACTGGGAGAAAAAGCAAAGAACGCTAAGCAGGGAAGAGAAATGCTTAAGGATATTATAAAATCAGGGAAAGGTCTCCAAAAACTAAGAGAACTTGTAGTAGCTCAAGGCGGAAATCCAGCGTATGTAGATGATCCATCTATATTTCCGCTTCCAGCAATTGTAGAGCAGGTTATATCAAATTATGAAGGTTATGTAAAAGCAATAAAAGCTGACGATATAGGAATAGCGGCTTTGACTCTAGGTGCTGGGCGTGAAACCAAAGAAAGTGAAATAGATTTATCTGTAGGTATTGTTCTTCATAAGAAAATTGGAGATTTTGTGAAGAAGGATGAGACTATTGCAACTATATATGCAAGTAATGCACAAAAACAAAAAATATCTTCAAAGATAGTATTAGATGCATATGAAATAGTAGAAGAAAAAATAACAGCTAAATCATTAATTAAAGGTATTGTTACGAAAGACGGTATTGTAAGATTTTAATTAGTAAGAAATAGAGGGTGGAATACCTTCTATTTTTTATTTGAGTTAAAGTGCAGTTTGGGGTTACAATGTATAAAGATGGGAGGGATGCATAATGAACATTTTAATTGTAGAAGATGAACAGGATATAAGGGAATTGCTAGAGATTCATTTATCAAAAGAAGGATATAAAATTTTTACAGCAGAAGATGGCGTTCAAGCTTTAAATATATTTGAAAATAAAGATATAGACATTGCTTTGCTTGACGTTATGATTCCAAAAATTGATGGATTTAGGGTTCTAGAAAAGATTAGAAAAACTAGCGAAATACCGGTGATTTTTATAACTGCAAGAGAAGAAGAGTCGGATAAGATCCTTGGTCTTGGTCTAGGTGCAGATGATTATGTAATAAAACCTTTTAGCCCCATTGAAATAATTGCACGAGTTAATGCTCAGCTACGACGGTATTATAAATATTCTAATAAAACTCATAAAACTGGAATAATAATTGGGGAGTTAATGCTAGATAAAGAGAGCTGTGGCATTTATAAAAACAATGTAGAAGTAGCATTAAACCCAAAGGAATATAAGTTACTTGAGTTTATTTTAGAGAACCCCGGAAAGGTATACACTAAAAAGCAACTGTATGAAATAGTTTGGAAGAATCCTTATTATGGGGATTCAAATACTATTATGGTGCATATAAGTCATATTAGAGAAAAAATTGAATCTGATCCGAAGAACCCAAAATATTTAAAAACAATAAGAGGAATAGGATATAAAATGGAGAAAAATTATGATAAATAGAAGTAAATTAAAGATATTAGCCACATATTTTAAAAGTAAGAAGATGGCTACTCAATTATTTAAGAATTATATTTTATTCTTGGTTATTTTAGTTGCGATATTTATGCTAACTATGGTCGCTTTATTTTTATATTTTTCTCTTAATTATGTTGATTTGCCTAAAGATTATACTACTGCAGAGTATATTAT
>DHIM01000011.1:7613-17665 GCA_002403785.1 Clostridium sp. UBA4746 | reverse complement strand
GTATATTATAAAGCAAAATTATAAGGATATAAATGTAACAAACTTTATAAAGCATAAGGGTTATGTTGAAGTGCTTGATAAAAACTTAGTTATTGTTATGGAAAATGGCAGTAAACATAAAGTAGGGTTCACTTACCCACAAAAGTATTATAGTGATATGATTAATAATAATCTAAAGGATGGTTATTTTTATTCTAGTAAATATGGTACGAAGCAAGATTTTATTTTAATTACGGCTATGCCTAACAGTATTTTTGATGCCTATACCTGGGGCCTTGAACACAAAGATCAACTAGAACAAGTTAGTAACCCTATAAAAAGAGGCATTACCTTCTTGAAAATATTTCCATTTATAATATTTGTATTTTTACTATCTACAATGATACTTTATTCTAAACTTACATCAATGATTTTTGTTAAACCGTTAAAGAAGCTTTTACAAGGGGTTAATACTTTTAAAAATGGAGAATATTCAGCACGGGTCGAAATTAATTCTTTAAATGAAATAGGTCAACTTCAGGATGCATTTAATTTAATGGCTGAAAAAATACAGCAAGAAAGATTACTAAAGGAAAAAGCAGAACAAAATAGGAAAAGAATGATTCTTGATATATCTCATGACTTAAAAAATCCATTAACAAGTATATTGGGTTATTCAGAATTCTTATTAGAAAATGATGATATTGTTCCTGAAGAGAAAAATAAGTTATTAAAAGTTATCAATAATAATAGTAGACGGGCAAATGATTTAATTCAAGACCTTTTTGAATTTTCTCGAATTGAAAGCACAGAATATAAATTAGATATGGATAATTGCGATATAGGTGAATTTTTAAGAGAGCTGATTGCAGGATATGTTCCAATGATGGAGCAAAAGGATGTTCAATATGAATTTGATATTACAGAGGATGAAGTAATAATTTCATTTGATAGAAAAAATTTAGATAGAGCTTTAAGTAACATTATACTAAATAGTATTAAGTATAATGGTCCAGGAATTACTATTAGTATCAAGCTTTTAGTAAAAAAAGACACAGCAGTAATTATCATTGAAGATAATGGTGTAGGAATACCTAATGACTTTGAGGGAGATATTTTTGAACCATTTGTTCGTGTAGATGCTTCAAGAAACTCTAAAACCGGTGGTACAGGACTTGGACTTGCAATATCAAAGTCGATAATTGAAAAGCATGGCGGAAATATACATTTAGCGAAAGGGCTAGATAAAGGTTGCAAGTTTATAATAAAATTAAAGGGTAACGAACAAATATCATAGCAGAAGATGAAAACGTCGACATATAAATCTTATTCAGAAGAGTTATATGTAGAAATATTATATAGATGAAGGAGGCAATTAATTGGACAGGTCAAAACAATTAGGGGAAGAAAACATAGGCAAACTACTTATGAAATTCTCTGTTCCAGCCATTGTAGGAATGCTCGTTAATGGATTATATAATGTTGTGGATAGAGTATTTGTTGGACGAGGAGTAGGTAAACTTGCCTTATCAGGAGTTGCAGTTACATTCCCAATTGCTATTATGATTATGGCTTTTGCAATGCTTATAGGAATTGGAAGCGCAGCACTTATATCAATAAAGCTTGGGCAACAAAAGAAAGAAGATGCAGAACATATTTTAGGGAATGCCCTCACACTGCTTGTTATATTTTCACTTATGGTTACTGTTTTTGGACTTATATTCTTAGAGCCTATGTTACTAAAAATGGGAGCGAGTAAAGGGACTTTGCCATATGCCAAGGATTACATAACAATAATACTTATAGGATCTATATTTCAAAGTGTAGGGTTTGGACTTAATAATACAATACGATCTGAGGGTAACCCTCGAGTAGCTATGGTTACCATGTTAATTGGTGGAATATTAAATATAATTTTGGAGCCGATTTTTATTTTTGTATTTCATATGGGAACTAGAGGATCAGCAATAGCAACTGTTATCGCGCAAACAGTAAATACTATATGGGTATTATATTATTTCTTTGGTGGTAGTAGTGTATTAAAAATACACTATAAAAATTTAAAATTAAATGCTAAGGTTGTAAAAAGTATATTGGCTATAGGCATGTCCCCATTCTCTATGCAACTAGCAGCAAGCATAGTAACTATTGTTTCTAATAGAAGTTTAGTAAAGTATGGGGGAGACATGGCTCTTGGTGCCATGGGGGTTATTATGGGTGTTGTTATGATGGTACTAATGCCTACTTTTGGAATAAACCAAGGTTGCCAACCAATCATTGGATACAATTATGGGGCAAAACAATATGGACGCGTAAAACATACTCTAAAACTGGCTATATTAGCAGCTACAGCAATTACTACAACTGGTTTTATATTCATTCAGTTATTTCCAAAGCAAATTATAAGTTTATTTAATCAGGACCCAGAACTAATAGCAATAGGTAGTCACGGAATGAGAATATACCTGTTTATGATTCCTATAGTGGGATTTCAAATAGTTAGTTCTAACTATTTCCAAGCTATAGGAAAAGCTAATATATCTATATTTTTAGGACTAAGCAGACAAGTTATACTCCTTTTACCATTGCTGTTTATTTTGCCAAGATTTTTTGGATTAAATGGTGTGTGGATGTCAGGACCTAGCTCAGATGCATTGGCATCAATTATAACGGCGATATTTATATATGTAGAAATTAAACATCTAAATAAATTACATGGGGAGGATAAGGACGTTATTATATAAAAAAGATGAGAAACAGTGAAGATTATATAATGGTACCTAAAGAATAGACACTTAAAAAATATTTGAGCTATAGGTACCACTATTTTATATAGAATCATAAAGTTTTATAGCGTTTATTTCTTATTATTAATTTTGTTAAGTTCTTTTTCAAGATTTTTTATACGGTGTTCTATTTTTTTTAAAGTGGTACAATAGTCTAATAAAGAGTGGTCAATGTGATTGTTTGTTTTGAAGAGATTAAATAAATCTTTTCCTATATCTCTGTAGATATCTTCCATACTATTTTCTTCAAGATGAATTTTATATTTAAGTTTAGATATTTCAATAAAATCTTCAGATTTGTTTGATATAGCTTCTAAACCATTACTTATTGAATCTTTAATTTTATATAAGTTAGGTGGTGAAGGCATAACATTCCCTCCTTTTATGTTATAATTTAAATTAAATGGATATACTTAATAGTATATTATTTAATATTATGCGTATTTGTGACTAAGAAAAATGATTATGTAGTAAACATATCTTTTTTTTATAAATTATATGTAAAATTGTTAATATTAATATGGTGGTGATTATATGAATAATAAAGAAAAACCAATAGGATTTTTTGACTCAGGAGTGGGTGGTATAAGTGTGTTAAAGGAATCTTTAAGAGTACTTCAAAGCGAAGACTTTGTGTATTTCGGAGACTCGTTGAATGCTCCATATGGTACTAAAGATGTAAGTGAGGTTAAAAAATTAACTTTTAATGCAGTAGATTTTCTTTTAAGTAAGGGAGCAAAAGTAGTAGTAATTGCTTGCAATACTGCTACTAGTGCGGCTATAGATGCACTTCGTGATAAATATACAGACATTCCTATAATTGGAATAGAGCCAGCATTAAAGCCTGCTGTTGAAGTCAGTAGGGGTAAAAGTATAATTATTATGGCAACTCCTATGACTTTGGCTGAAAAGAAGTTTAGTAATTTGATGGAGAAATATAATAAAGAAGTAAATATAATATCGCTTCCATGTGCGGGACTCGTTGAACTCATAGAAAATGGAATTATAGAGGGACATCAAATTGAAGAATATTTAAGAGGAAAGCTCAAGAAATTTATGCATTTAGACGTAGCTTCTATTGTCCTTGGATGCACTCATTATCCTTTTATAAAGAAAGAATTAGTTAAAATTGTTGGAGAAAAAACTATTATAATTGATGGAAGTATAGGTACAGTTAATCAACTAAAAAGGCAGCTTGCTTGCAATAACCTTTTAAATGAAAAGAAAACAAGAGGCATTGTAACTATACATAATTCTTCTATAAATAAAAATATAATAGATTTAAGCTATAAATTATTAAGATTATAAACTAATATTAGAGATTATATAAAAATTAATAATATATACATGCAAAAACAGTCTAAGACTATTTAAATAGTTTTAAGCTGTTTTTATTTTAAAGAAATATTAAATGGTGTATTAATATATTTTAATTTATGCAATTAGATGTAAATTAATTATAGCAATATCATGAGCAGGCGAATAATATATATTATACAAAGAAACAACAGAAATAAGGTGATAAAATGAGAGTATTTCAATTGAAAAAAAACAATGAACATTACGTAGGGCATAATGAATTTAAAATGAGAATTGAAGAAGCAAAAAAAATCAATTGTATAGTTATCAATAACCCAGTGCAAAGTAATTGTTTATGTGTTATAAATCATCTAGTTTGTAAGTCTATAGAAAATAAAAACATTGCACATTTAATTATAGTAAATGAAGATAAACAGTTAAAAGATATAATTACCTTTGGTAGTTTAAATATTGGATATGGTTATGATAGGGCAGAAACTTATGATAACTTAGAAATAGATATAGTTAATATTGAAAAAGATCGGGAGGTAGACATGCTAGAGGAACATTTTTTAATAATACTTCCCGGAGGAAATATCCATATAAAATTAGAGGAACCGCAAGAGAAAATGGTTTTGCAAATAAGTGTTGGGCAACAAATTATCTAATTTCTAGAGAAATGGCATCTTCAAAATAGTTAGAGTGTTCACTATCTATTTTGAAGATGTTTAAATATAAGGTTTATTTATAAAAAACGGTATATAATATTATATGTGATATAATTTATATTAAATACATAACAAAAGGGAGAGATAAATATATGAATCCAATAGTAACTATTAATATGGAAAGCGGTAAAATAATAAAGGCTGAATTGTACCCAGAGGTTGCACCTAACACAGTAAATAATTTTATTAGTCTAATAAGTAAGGGCTTTTATAATGGACTTGTTTTTCATAGAGTAATTCCAGGTTTTATGATACAAGGCGGTTGCCCAGAAGGTACAGGGGTCGGTGGACCAGGATATTCAATTAAGGGTGAGTTTTCTTCTAATAAATTTAAGAATGATTTATTACATTCTGTTGGTGTTTTATCAATGGCTAGATCTAATGATTCAGATTCAGCAGGAAGTCAGTTTTTTCTTATGGTAGCAGATTCTCATCATTTAGATGGAAGTTATGCAGCTTTTGGAAAAGTAACTGAGGGTATGGAATATGCTTTGGAAATAGCTAAGGTAGAAAGAGATTTTAGAGATAAGCCATGTAAGGAGCAAAAAATAAAAACAATGACCGTTGATACTTTAGGAGTAGAATACAGTGAACCAGAAAAAGTGTAAATAAGGACAAATATATAAATATAATGAATATTAAATTGTAGGGGGATATAATGTGAATATTATTAATGAAAAGCTTATCCTTGCATATGGACTAACAAGCGTTGAAGAAGAAGAACTCAATAGTGTATTAGCAAAACAAAATATATTACCTTGCAAAGTAATTCAAAAAAACATGGGTGAATTAACAATAAAAAAAATACTAAGCAACATAAAAGGCAAAGAAAGTAACACTGAATTACCCCATGAAAAGTTACTTTTATTTAATGGTTATAATGATAAGAAACTATATGATCTAATTGATAGTATAAGACAAATTAAAAGTGCTGATACTATTCTAGCTGCGGTAACACCAACATCTATAAATTGGACGATTAGTTACCTAATGCAGCATTTAATTGGAGAAAGAGAAGCTTATAAAAAAACGGAATAACCACAAAATATAAATCTTCTGCGTTTTAGCAGAAGATTTATATTTTAGAAATAATTATTTTATTGGAAAGGTGGAGAATTATGAGTAGAGTGGGAGATAAGATTAAACAAGTAAGAGAAGCAAAAGCAGTAAGTCAAAAACAATTAGGTAAAAAAATTGGAGTTTCTGAAAGTTTTATTAACGACATTGAAATGGGTAAAAAAGTTATTAATGAAAAATTCATAGAAAAAATATCTAAAATACTAGGGGAAGAAATAGAAGATACTTCTGTATCATTTCAAGATGTTGAGACTGTAGAAGAAAGAAAACCTAAACTAGAAAGACCTAGCGCAGGAAATGTAAAAGCGGTTTGGAATGATGCTTTTAGTTCAGTTCTAAAAGATGTTGCTATTTATAAATATGATTTAGATAAAGCTATAGGTATAAAACAAATGCCAATAATATCAAACAAAGTAGAGGGATATGCTCAAGATAAGGTATTGTTTTTAGAAATAGAGAATGATGATATGCTTGGGTTTAGAATTTGTAGTGGAGATATTGCTTTTGCTCATTTGACACATGAAATAGAGAATAATGCTATAACACTTGTGGATTATAATGGTGAAAGAGTATTAAGACAAATAAAAAAATTGGATAGTAACAAAATATTGTTAATAAGTAATAGGGTATCATTTAGGACTGATACGGTTCAACATAACGATATTAAGGTAATTGCAAAATTAGATAGAGTAGAGTTTAAGTTATGATTTTGTACCTTACACAGGAAAGCACATCCTCGCTATAGCAAGGGATGTGCTTTTGTTCGTTATAAGATATAAATTTTACAAATAATCATATTATATATAAGTGAAAATTTACATTAATTACTATAGAATTAGATTTAAATATGCAAATATGTAAATTAATAACTAATCTTATTAACAAAACACTATTGATAGTTTATAATAGATAATATATTAAATAAGTGACATCAGTTTGCAATAGATGATGGGTCTTGTTTATAATCTGGAAGTCACACAAATGAAATAAAGAAGTTAATAGACAGTATATATGAATTCAAAAAAATATAAGATATAGCTTTTATTAATGTGGTTGGGAGAAGATAAATGGAACACTTACAAAAAAAAGTCGTGACTTATGAACGGAAGGATGTTATTAAAAGAGGACTACTTGGACTAAGCATACCTTTAATAAGTATGACTTATCCAATATTGAATCAAAGTAGGGGAATTAATAATTCCGTATTTACGTTTGTGGATAGGTTCATACCCTTTAATAAATATTTTATATTACCTTATGTATCTTGGTATATATTTATGGCAGCTTTTTCTGCTATTTTATGTGTCGTAGATAGAGAGAGGTTTTTAAAGTTGCTAATAACTTTAAATATAGGCATGATTACATGTTATATAATATATTATTTTTATCCAACATATGTTCCAAGACCAATGATAACAGGAACTGATTTCTTTAGCAATTTGATTTTAAGTTTGTATGAGGTTGACAATCCTTATAACTGTTTTCCAAGTATCCATGTATTAAATTCTGTGTTAATAGCTTTGTACATCTACGAATCAGGGAAGGTTAGTAAATGGATTAAAGCTGTTTGCATTATCATGTCCACTTCAATAATTCTATCTACTTTGTTTATAAAACAGCATTATTTTGCAGATGTTATTGCAGGTATAATATTTGCTTATATACTATATTTTTCGTTTTATAAGTTGAAGTTTAACGACATGAAAAGTGAAAAAAGCATACATCTATAAGTGGTGATTGACTACTATAAAAGGCCACATGATTAATATAAATCATGTGGCCTTTTATAGATAAGAGATTATAATCTTTATTTTTATATTCCGCTTAAATCAAAGTTAGGGACAAAAGTTTTAGAGGAAGTTCCACTATCTTGAATAAAACAATTGGTGATGCCTAGGGTTAAACAGTAATTTATTAGAGCATCATAATGATTAGGGTTTAATATCTTGTTTATTTCAGGATATGATGCAGAATTATTCATAGGGGTATATTGATTCATTAAGCTAATATACACATCATCATGAAAGAAATTATATATAAAATCTATTACTTTTTTAGAGTCAAATAATAACCCCGGTAGCATCAGGTGTCTAATTATTACTCCACTTTCAATTATTCCATAATGATCAAATTTTGCTTCTCCTACTTGTGAAACCATTTCAGTGATAACTTCGCAAGCGGTATTAAAATAATTAGGAGCCTTTGAATATCTAATAGCATATTTATCATCGTAGTATTTTAAGTCTGGTAAATAAACATCAATAAAACCGCGGAGTGCTTTAATAGTGTTTATATTTTCATATCCATTTGAATTATACAGAACAGGAATATTAAGGCCTTTATTTTTAGCAAGTTTTAAAGCCTCAATTATCTGTGGAACATAGTGAGTAGGCGAAACTAAATTTATATTAAGGGCACCTCGCGTCTGATGCTCTAAAAATATTTCACTAAGGCGATGTATAGAAACAGTTTTCCCAGTACCTTCATGACTTATTTTATAATTCTGACAGAATACACATTCTAGATTACAATTGGAAAAAAATACAGCGCCAGAGCCTGATACACCTGAGATACAGGGTTCTTCCCAGTAATACAGGCTGACGTTAGCAATTTTTATGTCCATAGATGCATTACAAAAGCCTAATTCTCCAGCCAATCTATTAATAGAACATTTCCTAGGACATAATTTGCATTTTTCTAGCAATTTTAAAGAACATGGGTGTTCTAACTTAAATGAATCATTATTAATCATTTTTATCTCCTTGTTTTGTAATTTCAATCATTAGAGTACATAAAAATTGTACAGTCCAATATATATAATGTCAATTCTGATTTTTAGTAGTTTTCCTATAAAATATAATACATTGAATTAAAAATATAAAACTTATTGCACCGAAACCAGGATAAAGGATTTTAATTAGAGTTTTAAATCCGATTTGAGAAATAGGGATAGCCACAATAAGTATTATTAATACAGCTCTTTTATAAGGAATATTAAATTTTTTCTCAAGGGTTTTTCCTACACTATAAATATTAGAAACTTCTGTTGAAAACATTTCACACCAAATCACACAGAGTAGAAGGATTTGCATTAACATACCAAAACGGTTTGTTATATACAGAAGAGGAATTTCGTACTTAAATATTTGAGGTATGTTCAATAAAAGCATTATATTTATTAAATAGCATAATAAGGTTAGACCTAAGGCACCTATTATAACTCCAGGAATAAGAATTCGTTTAAATTTTATCTCCTGACTTAGTGGAACTAGCACACCACTACAACATAACATATTAAAACCCGCATAGAGTAAGGCTGAAAAAAACCATTGGGCAGGCATTATATGATCTTTGTAAGAAGGAATCTGTTTTATATAAGATGCACTTACCATATCTTTGAAAAATACTAAATATAGAATGAATATAGTTATAATAATTACCGTAAGAGTTGGTACTATAAAAGAATTTATAGTAATTAAGCCTTTAGTATCCTTAAGTACAGTATATAAAGAGATTATAGACATAAGTAAAATACCTACCCATTTAGAAATCCCAAAATATTGATGAAGAAGTGCGCCACTGCCAGCTAAGATAATTGCGGCGCCACTAACTAAGAAAAAACTTGTAAAAATGTCTGTAATTACACCGAAAAAACCTGGGCTGACAAGAGTTATAAGCTCAGTATAGGAGCTTAATTTATGTTTTAGACTAATAGAAACTATGATTGAACTTATTACAATATAGATTAAACAGCATGTAAGAATTCCCCAGAAGCTCACATATCCATAAGAACTGAAAAATTGTGTTATCTCCTGACCTGAAGCAAGTCCTGCACCTACTATGGTACCAATAAATACAGCTGCGGTCTGAAATATTAAACCGATTGTTTTTTTCAAAATATCTCCTCCATAAAATTATTAAATTAATAGTCATACTTAAATAAAATGCTTGTCTTTGTAAATATATGTGAGTTGTTTAGTATTAAATAATGATTTTAATAATAAATAATTATTTTGTAAATTAAAAATTTATTTAGTGGGAAACTATAATTACTATAATTAATTTAATTTCAGTTTTATCGAGTATAAAAGTAATTATAAATTTGTAATTATAACAAATTAAATAAAAGGAGTGAAAATATTGAAAAAAATATTGAATTATTTATTAATATTATTTTGTATCT
>DHIM01000011.1:683-7443 GCA_002403785.1 Clostridium sp. UBA4746 | reverse complement strand
TTTGTATCTTGTCTTTAACGAGTTGCTCAAATAAGGGTGAGGAAGGTAATACCAAAATTAATGATTTTGGCATTGAAACAGCAGGTAATATAGTTGAGAGTTATATGACTTTTATAATGAAGGGAGATTACGAGAAGGGTAAAAAATTATATACTAAGGATTTGTTACAAAAATCATCCAATATGCCAATAAGTGATTTGAAGATAAAGGGTTATAAAGTCACAGAAATCAATGAAGTTGGTAAAAGTGGGATTTTTAAGGTTAGAGTTACAAGAACATCCATGGTAAGTTCATTGTCTTGCTTAGATGAATATTCTATTAAAATTGTTAAAGAGGGATCAAAATACAAAGTAAGTGAAATTATTAGTGCACCACAAAAGGAAGCTTTTGTGGAGAGTATAGGTATTAGATTTAGAGATAAAACTAATGTTAAAACCAACTTAATTATTGATGAATCTGGACTTCCTAAATATGCATATGCAAAAGAGGATAAAGCACACTTGTATAAAATACCAGTCCCAATAAAAAAATTTAGTCCTATAAATTTTAGCTATGAAGGCGATAAACTTGCAGTTAGTACCTACGATAAAAATTCATTTATAGGTATTGTTTATATTGATGAATCATTAGCTGTTCAGGGAGGTTCTGGAAGTCCAATGGATCAGTCTCCAAACAATGGAGGGTCAGAAGAAATAGCTAAGGAGAAACCAATTGGAAAGGAATTAATTCCAATAGATATATTAGTGAATTGCAAAGTTGAGTTTATGACATTCTCTTTAGATGAAAAATACATGCTTGTTCAATACAATAAGGAAAAAATGGGTAAATATATTAGGGTTTATCAAGTAGACAATGGAGATATGATCCCTGTTAATTTCCAAAAAAAATATCCTATAGAAAAATTTCAAATAATATTTTCTTCTTTTGGTGAGGACAATATGACTTATGAAGTAATTCCTAAATCAAAGGGTGATGCCTCACAAAAAAAGATTATTGGCAAATGGAAATTAGATTTAAATAACTTTAAAGTGAACAAATTATAATTTATACACTGTTTATAGACTATAAGGTATAATTGACATAAGTTTAGAGTTCTAATAAAATAACTAGTCTAATGACTAGTTATTTTATTAGAATGATAATTAGGAAAGAAAGGAAGAGATTGGCATTGAAAACTTGGATTGACAAAAGATATCACAGTTTGAATTATTTTTTAAGGGAGAAGTTTGGAGATAAGGTTTTTAAAATTGCTTTGGACGCTGGATTTTCTTGTCCTAATAGAGATGGTACTATTAGCAGTGGAGGATGTTTGTTTTGTAGCGAAAGGGGTTCGGGAGATTTTGCTGGAAATAGAATATTCTCAATTACGAAGCAATTTGAAGATATAAAGATTATGATGAGTAAGAAATGGAAATCAGGAAAATATATTGCTTATTTTCAGGCTTATACAAATACATATGCAACCATAGATGTATTAAGAGGAAAATATGAGGAAGCAGTATCACAAGAAGGTGTAGTGGCACTGGCTATAGCTACTAGGGCTGATTGCCTAGACAAAAAGGTATTAGACCTTATAGAGGAATATTCTCATAGAGTGTACACCTGGGTGGAATTAGGTCTACAAACTTGTAACGATGAAAGTGCAAAAGTTATCAATAGAGGATATAAATTATCGAGATTTGAAGAGGCACTTAAAGATCTTAATAAAAGAAACATTGATGTTGTTGTACATACCATTTTTGGGCTCCCTGGAGAAAGTAAGGAGGACATGCTTAGAACAATAGACTATGTCGCACATAAAGATATAAAGGGCATAAAAATGCATTTACTTCATCTTATAGAAAATACGCCTATGGTTGAGCTATACAAACAAGAAAAACTTAGATTTTTGCAGAAAGATGAGTACATAGATATAATTTGTGAATCAATAGCTATGCTTCCACCTAATATGGTTATTCATAGATTAACAGGAGATGCACCGAGAGAACTACTAATAGGTCCTATGTGGAGTTTGAAAAAATGGGAAGTCTTAAATTCAATAGATAATACATTGAAGGAATTAGATTTATATCAAGGAAAAAAATTTGATGTAAGTACAGTTAATCAAGAAAATTTCTAGTGAAATAATATCTTGAAATTGAGAGCTAAGTAGGAGGAAATAACATATGAAAATAGATATAATAATTTCTGCAGGCGATATAAAAAGAGAAAAAATAGACAATAAAACAGTCGTAGTAATAGACATGCTTAGGGCAACAAGTGTGATAATTACTGCAATGAATAACGGATGCAAAGGCGTAATTCCTGTTTTAACCGTTAATGATGCGGCCGAAATTGTGAAAAATAGTAAAGAAGAGTTCATGCTGGGAGGAGAGAGAAATGCATTAAAAATAGAAGGTTTTCACTATTCAAATTCTCCACTTGAATATACTAGAGAAACAATAGATGGCAAAACACTTGTTATGACAACCACTAATGGGACGAAAGCTATAAAAGGTTGCGTTGGTGCGAGTAGTATTATAATAGGTGCAATTATAAACGCTAAGGCTACAGCGGAAAGAATAGTAGGATTAAATAAAGATGTAGTAATAGTTAATGCAGGAACTAATGGTGAGTTTTCTATAGATGATTTTTTATGTAGTGGGTACATAATTGATTGTGTATTAAATTTAGAGAGAGCAGAGCTTTCAGATATAGCTACAACTTCTAATTACATATATAAAAATAATGAAGATATTCATAGTTTTATAAAATATGCTAGTCATTATAAAACCATTACTAAGTTAGGACTTACAGCGGATTTAGAATATTGCTGTAGAAAAGATATTATAGATATTGTACCAGAATACAAGGATGGGATTATAAAATAATAAGATTGCGATGTTATATAAAAATAGCACCATAATCTTTTTGATACTTATAAAAATAAAAAAGAAGATTTAGTAGTTAACAAAGAATATATATTGCATAAAGTACATTAAAGTTAGAATTTCTTAGAGAAGAGATTTGTACTTCTAGTAATATATATTCTTTGTTTTTTAAACAACTTGGAATATGTAAAATTTTAAGTAATATGATTCATCAGAATTCCAAAGTATTGGATGGTCTGCTGCTTGAGTTCTGAATTCTACTTGTCTAAGTGTTCTTTGAGCATCTAATGCTGCATCCGCTATAGTATCTCTAAACATATCTGGTTTCATAAAGTGCGAGCAAGAGCAAGTCACAAAATATCCACCTGGTTTAACCAATTTAATACCACGTAGGTTAATTTCCTTGTATCCCCTTGTTGCACCATTAACAGTAGAGCGTGACTTTGTAAATGCTGGTGGATCTAGTATTACTACGTCATATTGTCTTTTTTCTCTTGACCATTCTCTTAATACATCAAAGGCATTGTGGCACTCAAATTTAACAGTATCTGAGAGACCATTAAGTTCTGCATTTTTCCTTGAATAATCTACGGCATATTCAGAAATATCTACTCCAAGTACACTTTTTGCTCCAGCTATACCTGCATTAAGAGCAAAGGAACCTGTGTGAGTAAAACAATCCAGAACATCAGCATCCTTGCATAATCGTTTGATAGCTGCTCTGTTTTCTTTTTGATCTAAGAAAAATCCGGTTTTTTGACCATTTTCAATATCAACATAATATTTAACACCGTTTTCAGCAATTTCTATAGTAGTATCAAAAGGTTTTGTTAAAAACCCTTTTGTTTGTTCCATACCTTCAAGCTCGCGTACTCTAGCGTCACTTCGTTCATATACGCCCTTTGCATTGTACTCATCTGTTAATAGCTTAACAACTATATCTTTATATTTATCTATGCCTAGTGCTAAAGATTGAATAACATAGTAATCTCCATATTTGTCTATTATCATTCCTGGTACAAAATCTGCTTCTCCAAACAAAAATCTACAGCTTGAAGTATCTATAACTGTTTTTCTATATTGCCATGCAGCGTGAAGTCTCTTCCTAAAAAACTCTTCATCTATTTCTTCGTGAATATCTCTTGTCATTATTCTTATGGCAATTTTAGAAACATCATTTATAAAGCCTTTTCCTATAAACTCATTTCTAAAATTGTATACTTCAATTATGTCTCCATTTTCATATTCACCATCGAAGTTTTCGATTTCATTGGAATATATCCAAAGATGTCCGTTTTCTGAATTTCTGCCGTGACCTTTATATAAGTAAAATTTACAAGCCATTTTAAATTCCTCCTGTATTCTTTAGGGGGCCATAATATATTATGGCCCATATATTTTATAGTTTTAAAGTAGTTTTAATTATAATTATCAAGTTATTTATCTATAGTAGTATACCACACCGAATTAACTTGTAATATAAAATTATAAATTTGTTTTGACATAAGTGCATTTATAAATTACACTTATCTATGTGCCATTTTTAAATGCAACTTTGAATTGAGGACATTTATGTGAAAATTGGAAATGTTTACGGGGCACATAATCCATATTTATGGAGAAAAATTACTAAAGAAACAATTATATGATTAAAAAACTTAATAATATAAAAATATAAAATTAAACTATAGTAAGGGGAGAAACAAATGAGTAGATTAGTAGTAAAAAATATGAGCCATGGATTTGGTGATAGAGTAATATTTGATGATGTATCGTTTAGATTACTTAAAGGGGAACACATAGCACTTATAGGAGCTAACGGAGAGGGTAAATCAACATTTATGAACATTATTACCGGCAAGCTTATGCCAGATGAAGGTGAAGTTGAATGGTCAAGTAGCGTCAGAGTGGGATATATGGATCAACACACTGTTTTGGAAAAAGGTAAAACTATTAGGGAAGTTTTAAGGGATGCGTTTAAATATCTTTTTGACTTAGAAGCTGAAATGATTATTGTAACAGAGAAAATGGGGGAGGCATCGCCAGAGGAACTAGAAAAGTTATTGGATAGAATGGGAACAATCCAAGATCAACTTGATAATAATGGATTTTATGCTATTGATTCTAAGATAGATGAGGTGGCAGCAGGAATTGGACTTAAAGATGTTGGTCTTGAAAATGATGTTGAAGATTTAAGTGGAGGACAAAGAACAAAAATTCTTCTTGCAAAACTTTTATTAGAAGCTCCAGATGTTCTGCTACTTGACGAGCCTACTAACTTTTTGGATGAGACTCATGTAGAATGGCTTAAGAGATACCTTCAAAATTATGAAAATGCATTTATCTTAATATCTCATGATATCGAATTCCTAAAAGGTGCAATTAATGTAATATATCATGTAGAAAATAAAAAATTAACTAGATATATAGGTTCTTATGAAGAGTTTTTAAGAGTTCATGAGGCTAAAAGAAAGCAGATGGAATCTGATTATGAAAGGCAGCAAAAGGAAATCACTAGATTAGAGGTTTTTGTTGCTAAAAATAAAGCAAGGGCTTCTACAAGTGGAATGGCAAAATCAAGACAAAAGAAGTTAGATAAAATTGATAGAATGGAAGTTACAAAAGATAAACCAAAACCACAGTTTGATTTTAAATCTGCAAGAGCTTCAGGAAAAATAATATTTAAGACTAAGAGCTTAGTTACTGGATATGATAGCCCATTATCTAAACCGCTAGATTTATATATGGAAAGAGGACAAAAGATTGCTTTAACGGGTGCTAATGGTGTTGGGAAAACAACATTATTAAAGAGTCTTATGGGTGATATCAAAGCTCTTTCAGGCCATACAAACTTAGGAGATTATCAATATATAGGATATTATGAACAAGAAATAAAGGGCGTCAATCGCAATAATTGTATTGAAGAGTTTTGGCAAGAATTTCCTAGCTTTACTCAGGGTCAGGTAAGATCTGCGCTTGCTAAGTGTGGACTTACTACAAAGCATATCGAAAGTAAAGTTACTGTACTTAGTGGTGGAGAGCAAGCGAAGGTAAGACTTGCAAAACTTCTAAATAGGGAAACAAATATATTAATTCTAGATGAACCTACCAATCACTTAGATGTAGATGCTAAAGAAGAGTTAAAGAGGGCTCTAAAAGAATATACGGGTAGTATACTTTTAGTTTGCCATGAGCCAGAATTTTATCAAGGCGTGGTCACAGATGTATGGAATTGTGAAGAATGGACAACAAAAATAATATAATTATAGAAATAAAACAGTCGATTTAAATATTAAAGAGATAGAATGATTATATCTAATAATTTACCATATAAAGAGCTAGAATGATTTCTAGCTCTTTATATATATATCACTTTTTTAAAACTTCTAATCCTAGGTCTAGTATATTAGCAAATAATGATAATGTATTAGTATTTGGAATAACATTATTTTTAACATCTAATAATTTTCCAAGTCCATAATCAGTGCATATGCTAACAGTAGGGAAATTAATTTCACCGAGGTTACAAATAATATCAGTTTGGTTTAATTTTATTTTAGTTGTTTTATCAATAGGATCTAGTATGATATAAAGTCTTGTATCACAGTTATATCTTAGAACTTTTAAAGTATTACTTATTAGTATCTCTTTAGGTTTAGTGTTGATATCATACTTTGAAGTAGCTGAAGCAATGTTATTTATAACAAAATAATAAATATTTCTTTTGTAGTTTACCTTATCTTTAAATTCTTGTAATCTTTCTAAATTTAAATTTATATCTACTGAGATTTTATCATTTTCTAAATTGTTGAAACTTTCTTTTATGTAAGTTAATTCTTCTTTTCCATAAAGTTCTCTAGCTAAGATATTCATACAGTTATCATAAATAT
>DHIM01000011.1:0-497 GCA_002403785.1 Clostridium sp. UBA4746 | reverse complement strand
CAAATATTTTATATTATCTAAAACAAGGTAAACCTTGAATTTAGAAGATTTATTACTATTTTTATATGAATAATTGACTTCAACTAATAAAAGGTCATTCAATAGTTCTGTATCAAGTGTTATTTTCTGAATTCCGTCACTGAATTGTAGAATGTAATTCTCATTAGTAGATAAGTTTTGTGTATGTTGATTTATTATATAAGTACTTTTAAAACCAGCTCCAGTAATTTCACCAACTCTCAAAGAACTTTTTTTTGGTAGTTTCTTTAGATTTATATATGGTCTATTTATACATAGGTTGTTTTCAGATATTATTCTCATATTAAACTCCTTTAGTTCTAACAAAATTGTTAGTCTAATCTATAAATTATAACATAATTAGCATTCCATAAAATAAAAAACTTAATTAATAATAGAAATATGATGATTGAAAACTTGTATTTTTAGAATTGTTATAAATATATAATGTGAAAAATGTAATGATGATTGGACAACTA
>DHIM01000045.1 GCA_002403785.1 Clostridium sp. UBA4746 | reverse complement strand
GGTAGTCGTTAACTTGGGATAAGTCTAGAGGAAACCTGTTTACTGGCTAGGCGATGGGCGGCATAAAGGTGGCATGACTTTAGTATGGGCATTTGTATGGAACGTGGGAACCTACGGCTTGATGTTAAGAGAGTATTTCAAGCAGAAGAACTGTGAGAAAAGAGTATCGATGCAAGCATAGGGGCAGATTGAGTCATAGTAGTGAAGAAACTTCTGCAATGGAAGTGGAGCGAAGGACTTCAAGTTATTCAGTTTCAGAAATAAGTCAACTTTGAAAAAGAGGAGGAACTTATGACGGAAACAAAGCCGTTTAATATTTCTAAAAGAGCTGTAATGACAGCTTATAAAACAAAACACGATAATCTCAAAAAGCTTGGTATTAATGAATATAAAGCTTGGGAATATGCGAATACAAGAAAAGGCTATTGGAGAATATCCAACAGAGTTCCAGATGGTTGTTTCCTTTTGCTTCAACATGCATTCTATTAATTAAGGAATGTTATTTGGGAAATAAATTTAATGGATTATAGAAAATCTAAGGCAACAATTAGTAAAAACATAACATAGTTTCTATTAAAGTAACCTTTAAAAACACAATGAATAAAATAATTAAGAAGATAAATTACTTAATGGAGGAATATAAATGCAATTAAATGGTAGTAAAACAGAAAGAAATCTTCTAAGTACTTTTGCTGGAGAGTCAAGGGCTAGAAACAAATATACATTTTATGCAGAAAAAGCGAAGCAAGAGGGATATGAGTTTGTAGCCTCTATTTTCGATGCAACTGCTAATAACGAAAAGGCTCATGCAAGAGAAGTTTTTAATAGGTTTCTTAAAATGAATAAAAATACAACAGATAATTTGAAAGATTCTGCACAAGGAGAAGCTTTTGAAAGTAGTAATTTATATAAACAATTTGAAAAAGAGGCTAGAGTAGAAGGTTTTATAGAAATTGCAGGAAGTAGAAGAAAGTCATGAAATGAGATTTATGAAAATATATGAAAATCTTAAGGTGGGCATGATGTTTAAAAGAAATATTGATGTAAAATGGCAATGTATGAATTGTGGATATATTCATATAGGAAAAGAGGCCCCTAATTTTTGCCCACTATGTAAGTTTCCAAAGTCTTACTTTAAAATCTATTGTGAAGACTACAACAACATGGAAGGAAATTCAATGTATAACACATACAGAAATATGAATAATCATATTTTTGAAGATATTGGTGAAAGACAGCAAACATTCACATTAGAGGAATTATCAAAATATAATGGTATTGGTGGTAATGCTGTCTATGTAGCTATAAATGGAATAGTTTATGACGTAAGTTCAGTTAAAGCTTGGGCTGGTGGTGTTCATTTTGGTGTGTCTGCGGGAAAAGACGTAACGGAGGATTTTAATACCTGCCATGGTGATTCAAAAATACTCGATAAATTACCTAAGGTAGGGGTAGTGGCAGGGTAACAGATAGCTTCCTCTTTATTATATAAGGGGGAAGCTATTTTTTGTAAAAACACTACTATGCCTTAGGTTCTTGTAAAATGGACTGCTTGACTGCAAAAAAAACTTGGCATTGAATACAATGCTGTAGGAGAGGGGACTATTGCTTATTTTTAACGTCACAAGTCGAAATTCCTAAGACATCACTGAGGGGACAGTAGCGAATCAAACCTGTTATTATCGGTACGGTGCCAACAACCCCCCACCAGCTTTTGTAGTATAGACCTAATAGAACGGCTGCAACTCCGATTACAATTCTAACAATTTGTTCAGTTCTACCAATATTACATTTCATTTAAACCACCTCTGAGATATTTTAACCGATATTTCTGAATCTAATGCAATTTATTGTAATAATATTGTCTTTGTCACAATTAGAATACGTTTTTCATATTATACATAATATCAATTTAACAATTAGGTAAATAATAAAATTATTATTCACTAGGAGGTTTATATGTACAGAGATCCATATATGATGTATGATATGAATTTATTGGAAAAATCCCTGGAAGGGATTAAAGCAGCTGTTCAAGGTGAAAGAGAAGATGAATTATTCTATGACTACTTAATAAGCGTTGCTCCTACAGAAGATGAAAAGAAAATTATTGCATCTATACGAGATGATGAACGCGGACATAATAAAATGTTTAGACAAATATATAAAAACATCACTGGTGTAGATGTACCACCTGGTGTAGATGAGGAATTTGTGAAGCCTATTTCTTACCTTGATGGTATTAAAAAGGCTTTGTTTGGAGAACTGGGTGCTGTAGAAAGATATCGAGAAATCAGAAGAGGGCTTCCATCTAGAATGTATAGAGATATGCTTTTCAACATTATAACTGACGAAATAAAGCATAGTGCTAAATACAATTACTTATATACATTAAACAACAATAACATGCAAAGAGACTTATACCGAATTATGGCATCGGCTATAGATACAAGCAAATTTAGCCCTGATGATTGGGTGAAATATATAAATTCCCTTGTAGTAAGAGCTCTAGCAGAGCAAAAACAAGGAATTAATATGGAGCACTTATTTCAAGAATTTATATTATCGGGAGTTCTTGTGGGCCTCGGTAATAATCCTCAGCAAGCAATTGAACAAGTAGAGGAGTGGGAAAAAACTGGTGTTTCTAAATTGCTAATGGAAAGTAAAATGAAATAATTCCACATAAAAGTGTCTCAAATAATTTGATATGTCTTATGATTCAAATAAAATATAATTTCATTAAAAAATAATGAATGTAACACAAGTGTAATGTGTTGCATTCATGTTGAATCTATTTCTGATCTTTTAAAAATATTGAGAATGTTTATAGATAGGTAAATGATAATTTCTTGTAGGTTTAGATAATGATATACATAAAAGCATGAATGAGTCTATAGGCTCTACATAGGTGTACAACAAATGTCGTTGTTATAAGTTTATTTATTTTTGTCATATATCAAATGGTTAATACATATTTTGAAATATAAATATAGGCAATTAGTTTTGGAATGGCTAAATTTCAGATAATATCGAATTAGTGATTTGCTTATTCCACCTTTTTGGGGGGATGGTCAAAAACACCCAGAATAGTATCTTTATCATGCCAAGTTTGGTTATTGTGTTTTTATTTTTTAAAAAAAGATTGACAAATTAATTAGTAGATATGGAAGTGATAGTTAAAAATGAATATGGAAATTTTTAGGTTGATAAATAATTTAGCAAATAAAAACATGATTTTGGATAAGATAATGATTTTCTTTTCCTAATATGTACCATATATTTTTATGGCAGTTATTATAATAGTGTTTATTTTAGGGATTAAACAAAAAAAATGTGAATATAGACAAATTGCTTTTAGTACTGTTGTTATAACAATTATAAATTTAATGCTTAATTTAATGGTTAGAAGTATGTTTCATGTAGACAGACCTTTTGTTCATAATAAAGTGAATTTATTATTGCCTCATGATACAGCTTCATCCTTTCCAAGTAACCATGCTACGGGAACACTGAGTATAGCTTTAGGTTTAGGACAATACAATAAAATACTTGAAACTATAATGACAATACTATCAATAATTGTAAGCTTTTCAAGAGTATATGTTGGACACCACTATCCTCTGGATATTATAGGAGGATATATAATCGTTTTTGCAACAAGTTACATTTATAACTTGAAATTAAGAAGTAAAGTAGAGAATTTGTATGAAATAGTTGAAAAGAAAATAGCAACAGCGTTAGGGGTTAAATCATTATACAATGAAGATTAATACCTATGGATGCAACTGGAAGAAAGGGGTGATAGTTTTAATGATTATGCACAAAGCACGTACGACTTTGATGAATTATAGTTACTCAACAGTTCTATGTATGAGCATAATGGTTTTCTGTCCCCAACTAAATTGCGGAGTTAGGTAGAGACTAACGAAACAGTGGGTTTCTCAATAGTTTTATCACAAAATCAATCAAAATTATAGTTAATGATATAATTGAATACCTTCAAAATCTTTCTAATAGTAAAATGTAATATATTTAAGAGAATTACTATGATTAGCTTACCAGTGTTATTGCATAAAAGGAGTGTATATTCTCAATTAGACTAGGTGATGATGGTGCAACACTATCTTGCATAAGTAAAGAACCACCTTTAGAATTAATTGCAGTAGCACCCCCATAACCAGTAACAGTTATAGTACCATTTGTAAGTGCTGTTAGTGTGCCTCTATAGTCAATTTTAGCATTTCCTGTTCCGTCTACAACATACCATGTAACGTCCGTGTTAGTAGCATTACTAGGCAAAAAAGTTTTAACTTCCATCTGCAAAGATCCATTTGAAGTATTTATAATATTTGCATTATTATGATCCCCTATTGTGAGATTCGTTAATAATGTAATAGAGATGTTTTTTTCTTTTGATTCAATATAAAATGCAAAGGCACAAGAAGGGTTTCAGATTACTTTTGCATTTAAAAACTAGTCCCCAAAAGTTGGCTAATGATATATTACCTTAATTTTAACAAAATAGCAATAAATCACCTCATTTAATTTCTAGGAGTATTCTTTATAATAATGCACATTATAGTAGTGCAAATGAAAAAAATTATCAATTAATGAGGAGGTA
>DHIM01000046.1 GCA_002403785.1 Clostridium sp. UBA4746 | reverse complement strand
CGTGTCTACTTAAGGGGGTATAGATCACTATAGGTACCAGTTTAACTACTCCACTATCTTTTTTCATTTAATCCCCATTGATCTTTAAGTTCATTTAAGAACTGCATACCTTCTCCATTATCCTTTGTTATATCTGGATGAAGCTTCATTGCAGAGCTTTTATATATTATTTTTAAGTATTCTTTCTGTTTATCAGTATAATTGTCTGTTTCACTAATGTTATTAAATACACCCTTAAACCTTTTATTAAACTCTTGTTGCTGTTTTGCATACTCCCTGTTTTCTGCTTCTTGATTATTAAGTTCTTTCGCTTCCCTGACTTTTTGCTTATTAATTATATCTTCTCTTATAGATAAATACTTATTAAATACTAGGTTTACAGCATTACTAGTTTCAGTATCATACCCTTTGTTTTTAACCTTATTCTTAATCATTAGACTAGCAGTTATAACTCTTAAATCCATAATACTACAATAATCAAGCGTTATTATGTACTTGTCATTACACTTGATCTTTCCATTTATATAGTAATTTTAGAGATTTACTTTTTTCTATGTAAGATCTATGTTCCCATCTTTAAACCTAGTATCAAAGCACTAGGTGCCTTAATTTTTGGAGCATATTTATTTATTATTAAGCTTAATTAAAATTTAACTATAATCTAACTAGTCCCTTAGAGCATGTTATCTTAATAATATTAATCTTCGTTGTATAATGATTTAAACCCTGATATTGTTACTATTTTTTTTTCAACTATTTCATATAGATTCTCTACTTGACTTCTTAATTTCAAGTTATAAATGTAACTTGTTGCAAAAACAATTATATATGCTCCTATAACATCCAAAGGATAGTGGTGTCCAACATACACTCTTGAAAAGCTTACAATTATTGATAGTATAGTCATTATCATTCCAAGTATTCTATCGTATTTTCCTAAACCTAAAGCTATACTCATTGTTCCCGTAGCATGGTTACTTGGAAAGGATGAAGCTTTATCGTGAGGCAATAATAAATTCACCTTATTATGAACAAAAGGTCTGTCTACATAAAATATACTTCTAATAATTAAACTTAGCATTGAATTTATAACAGATATAACAATAGTACTAAAAGCAATTTTTCTATATTCACATTTTTTTTGTTTGATTCCCAAAATAAACACTATAATAATAACTGCCATAAATATATAAGGTACATATTGGGAAAAGAAAATCATTATCTTATCTAAAATCATGTTTTTATTTGCTAAATTATTTATTAACCTAAAAAGTCCCATATTCATTTTTAACTATCCCTTCTACAATATTTTAATAAAAAATAGCACCTTCCTTTTATAATATTGTATAGTGAGCTAGTAGCTCACTATACAATACTAATATACACTATTTTCTTTATCCTTTATCCTTAATTCTGAACTCATATTCATAAACTGCTTCCTCGAAATTTTCTCCTGCATTATTTATGCAATATTTTTGGTTTCAGTTCATTCTCTATAATCTGACTCTGATCTATTTTTGTAATAATCAGGAAAATAACAATGCCTAAAATTGTTGTTAGGAATATTGCACTGGTTCCTACCGTTCCCAAAGCAAGCCCACCCTCAGCACGGGGCTGTGATAAGAAGTCGCCAAGAGAGGCACCCAGAGGACGGGTCAAAATGTAGGCGATCCAAAAGGCCAGTACTGCATTCAGCTTTAAGCGGTAGTGGGCAAAAGCCACAATACCGATCAGTGCAGCAAACATGAACGCTGACTTCCAGTATCCAAATTTGAGACCCTCTGCTATGAGGTCACCAGCAGCAGTACCCAAAGCAAATGTAAACAAAATGGCAGACCAGTAGAACGTTTCCCGCTTAGTCGTATAGATGCTGTGAACGGATAGTGTCCTCTCACTCGTATACCAAACCAAAAAGGTTACCAGCAGTGCAAGGGAAAAGATGATAGTAGTCGTTCTCAGAGGGATTCCGAAGTTGTCCACGAGGTTGTCAGTGACCAGTGTACCGACTATGCTTATCAGTACTACAGCGAGCCAGTAAATTCCCGTCGTATATTTCCTCGCCTTGAACTGAAAGAACAATGTAATAATCAAGATACCGCTCATTATAAATGTCGTAATTGTCAAGCCCAAGTTCAAGTTTGTGTTCAGAAAATCTGCGGCTGTCTCCCCAACAGTTGTCGCTAAAACCTTAATGATCCAGAAGAAAATTGTGATTTCCGGAACTTTATTGAGCATCTGCCTGCTTTTGGATTGAACGGATACGACTTCATCAGAAATAGTTGAATTTATTCTGGTATTATCTTTTTTCACAATAAATCCTCCTTAGTTTTCATTATTTTGGTATTTATTATAAATGCGTAAACTCTTAAAAATGGTGAGCTATACATATAATTTTTATATTTTTTCTGATTATTATAAGCACAATATCAATAATCCAAAAATGTCTCCTTCTGATACATTTAAATTTAAATTCCTTAATGAAGTAAATTCATCTTTATATGTGGTTGTAAGATTTTCTATTTCAATCAAAATCTTGTACCTTCTTTTTTCTTTTCATCATTCATATTGTACATATCCTAGATTAAGAATAGCTAAAGATCGGATTAAAGTTGGATTAAACCGTTGAAAGTCAATAAAATCTATTTTATAATACTGAAAGCTATATATAATTAACTAAATTTAAGTGGTAAGGACTTTGAAAGATCACAGTATTAAAAGAAATAGTTAAACCAGGAGACTCACTCGGACCAAAACGAAAATACTACTCCCTTACCAAAATAGGAGAAGGATAATTAGTAGATTTTTGTAACTCATGGGATTAAATTTCTAAATCGGTTAATAAGATATTGGGGGATGATCTATTTGGTTAAAACAAGCTCATTAATAAAGCAATTAAAGTAGAATGTCGTGAAATTTGATATTGAACTAAACCGCTAACAGCG
>DHIM01000345.1 GCA_002403785.1 Clostridium sp. UBA4746 | reverse complement strand
CTGATAATACTGGCTTTTATTGAGTTAACTCTTAGTTAATATTGTTGTTAAATTTAATTAAATTTATATATTTTAAAAAAACATCACAGAATTTAGTATAACCGTTACATACTTATGAAAACATATTTTAAAATACTAAATTACTAATTCCAAATTCATTTGGAGTGATTATGATAATAATGGCATATTATATAAACTTTGCACTTACAAAAAAGAAATAAAAAAGATATGCAAAAAGCACCTACGAGTAAAATCGTAGGTGCTTTTTACTTACAAGCTTCTTCAAATACTTTACGAACTATATCTATAGAGGGAACTCCTTCATGTACCTTAACTCCGTCAACAAAGTATGTAGGAACGTAATAGTAGTCGAATTGTTTAGCTATCTCTGGCTGAAGCTCTTCATCGATTATTTTAACTTCAATATCTGCATATTCTGGGTTCTTATTTTTTAAGTCTTCCATCATAGAATATGCTTGTTTACAATAAGGGCACCAGCTTGTTACGAACATATTTACAGGTTTCATTTAGTATCACCACCTATTTTTCTTTACAAGGATATTATTCTAATTATAAAAGATATTATACACTATTTTATTACTTTATTATTCAAAAAAGAATATATGAATGATAAAAATTAAATAGTATTATTTTTTCTAAAAGGAATTTATAAGAAATAACGGATTATAAGTTAGTTATTGAATAAAGTAAATAAGTTATAATATTTGAATGTTATTTTTAAAAATATGTTCTATATTGGTATTATTAATTAAATTCAAGTAATATACATTAATAAATAGAAATCATAGGGGGATGATCTTGCTGGACGCCAAATTAAAGGATAATGATAAAATAAAAAAAATTAGTGAGATGGACAATACTGAAACTATGATAGATGATCAAGACAAAGATTTACAATTGTCTTATGACGATGGATCATCAATTTTGAATTCACAGGATTTTCAAACCAAAGTTAAAGAACATTTAGGAAAGTATAAAAGAAATATACTAAATATTTTAGAAAACGGTATATATAACTATAAGAATAAAGAATTTTTGTATGAACACATTCTTCATAAAGATAAATATAAATTAAACATTATAGAAAAATATAGGACTGATTTTTTTAAATCAGATTATTACAAAGGAATAACCTTACACAGATATTTTCACCATTTAAACTCATCTCAGGCTATGTGTATTAATTTTTTTTATCCATTAATTAAAGAAAGATCATTGGAATCAATTTTAAATATTATGGGTATTGAAGGCGAAATTAATTATAATTGCAATGATATATGTTTTGAAAAAGTATCAAAATTAGAAAAAAATACTGGAAGAAAAACTAACTTTGATTTTTATATAAAGTTAGACTCAAGAATTAGAATATATTTCGAAATAAAATATACAGAAAGTCAATTTGGAAAAGTCAACAAGAATAAAGAGCATAAAGAGTATAAAAAACATAAAAAGAAGTTTTATGATGTATATATGCCATTAATCAAAAATAATCCTGCCATAAGGGAAAGCTTTAAAATAGAAGATAAATTTTTAAATAATTATCAAGTAATGAGAAATATTGCGCACATCTCTAAAAATAGTTATGTTATATTCATATATCCAGAGGGGAACAAGGCTATTAGAAAAGGGGCTTTGTCTGCAAAAGAAGAAATTATAGAAAAAGGATGGGAAACTCACTTTATTTTATTTACATGGGAGGATCTCATTCGAAAATTAGAGTGTAATTTGAATTCAGAAGAATTAATTGAGTATTACGGTAAGGAGTTTAATCTCAAATACCTTGGACTGTAATTTAATTTTGACAAAGAATAATACGGTTTCTATTTTATATTCACAAAAAACAAAAACACCATTAATTCGGTGTTTTTTAACTATATTACAGCCAATTTTTCTTTTTAAAAAATAAAATTTCCAGGAAGGATATAAAAAACATTATAAAGATAGTAATAAAATAACTATATTTAGCACTTAATTCAGGCATGTTTTGAAAATTCATACCATAAATTCCTGTTATTATTGTAAGGGGCATCATAACCGTAGTAATTATAGTTAAAATCTTCATAATTTTGTTCATAGAATTAGATAATTGAGAAGAATAAAGCTCTAAACAAGATGTAACCATTTCATGATCAGATTCAATTAAATCATATATGCGAAGTACATGGTCATAAATATCAGAAAAATATATTCTATATTTTTCAGTTATAATATCATCATGTCTCAAAAGAGTATTTAATACTTCCCTCAAGGGAGATACAACTCTTCTGAGCTTAATAACGCTTTTCTTTACTCGCATAATATTATTGAGTGTACTTTGAACAGGGTTGTTCATTGATTCTTCTTCTAGAGAATTAATTTTTTCTTCAACTTTATCTGTTACAACAAATAATTGGTCTATAGCTTCATCAAGAATATGATACAAAACAAAATCACTTCCATTAGAAACAATATTTAAGCCTTTGTTTACATCATCCATAATCTTTTTTATGGGTTTATTTTCGCCATAATGTATTGTTATAATGTAACTTGAGCTAATATAAACATATACGTTATTATAAGAAAACGCATTTTTTGTATGACTATCTGATGTGACAAGAATTAAAAAATGATAATCTTTATAATCATTTATTTTACACCTCTTAGTTTTATGCATACAGTCTTCAATAGTGAGATGGTGAAAATTAAATTTATCTTTTAATAACTTAAAATCGTCTTCACTTGGATTGTTAATATTAAGCCAAAAAACTTCGTTCTCAGAAGTAGTCGTTTTTTTAGAAAGTGCTTTCTCAATGGAGTTAAATTCATGTACTTTGCTATTAACATATGTAATCAATAAAATCTCTCCCTTTATTTATATACCTTCAATGAAATATTAATTCTATTATATATTATTATTGATATAAAATATATTATAAATGGTAAAATAACAAATATATAATTTAGGAAGTAAGATTCACTTAGGAGCTGATCATAATTTGGAGAAATAAATACAGACGCTTTGAGGTTAGTAATTAATACTATTAGAAAGTAAAAAATAGATACCTATAAAAACTGTATAAAAAAAGAGCCTGCGTGGAATAAAATTTCACGCGGGCTCTTTTTCAATGTTTATAGAGTGTTCATTATGGAAGCACATTACCAGCAGATGTGTATAGTTCATACCATTCCTGGCTTGTAAGTTCAGCGGGTTATATAACCAATATTTGCTTTAATTAGAGCTATGTATTTGATCATATATATAAGTATATTAGTTATTTAAAATTTAAGAAAGCCTATTGAGTTTAAGAAAACAATTATAAGAAGAAGAGGTGATATAAATTTAATAAATACGAATATAATATTTAACACAAAATCGTTATTTAAAGTTCCTTGATTTGATAACTCAAGTTTAAAATCTTCCTTTTTAGCAAAGTATCCGACGTAAATTGCTATTAAAAGTCCTCCTACTGGAAGTAATATATTCGATGATAAGTAATCGAAGGAATCAAAAAATCCTTTCTGTCCTAGTATATGAATGTTTCCAAGGACACTTGTGGGATCAGCCGATAATGTTGCAAGAATTCCAACAGCCATCATTATGCTTGTTGTAAATAACACCGCCTTTTTTCTACCCATACCTTTTTCTTCTGTAAAATACGCAACGGGAACTTGAATCATAGATATAATTGCTGTTGTAGCGGCTATCGCAGTTAAAAAGAAAAATGCTATTAATAGTACACTGCCAAAAGGTATTTTTGAAAATACAAGTGGTATCGTCATAAATAAAAGCCCAGGACCTTGACTAGGTTTCATGCCAAAAGAGAATACAGCAGGGAATATTGCAATTCCTGCAAGTATTGAAATTATTGAGTCAGATACAGCAACCTTTACTGAAGTCGCTATCATATTATTATCTTCCGTGAAATAACTCCCATAGGTGATCATTGTTCCCATCCCTAAGGACAATTTGAAAAATGCCAGGCCAAGAGCAGCGAGTATTACAGGCCCAGTTAGTTGCGTAAAATCCACATGGAATAAAAAACTTAATCCTTGTGATGCGCCTGGAAGTGTTAATGCTCTTAAATCACATACAATAATAAGTATAAATAATACAGGCATAAGTGTTTTTGTTATTCTCTCAATTCCATTTTTAACTCCTGCAATTAAAATTATTGAAACAACGCAGAGAACTATAAATTGCCATACGATTGGAGATAAAGGTCCAATTAAAGTTGACATGAATTTTGCTGTAGCAGTACTAGAGGTAACACCTGCAAAATCACCTTTTATTGCTTTGAAAACGTAAGAATAAACCCATCCAGCAACACAGCTATAAAAGAACGCTATTAGAAATGCAGAAGCTACCCCCATAAATCCAATTGTTCTCCAGCCTTTAGCAGCTTTTAACTTTTTAAAAGCTCCCACTGTGTTTTTTCTTGATCTTCTACCAATGTAAAATTCACATGTCATAATGGGAATACCAACTAACACAACACATAAAAGATATACTAAGAGAAAAGCTCCTCCACCGTTAGTACCTAGTAAATAAGGAAATTTCCATATGTTACCTAAACCTACGGCTGAACCTAATGTTGCAAAAAAAACTGCTAACCCTGTGGAAAACATCTCTCTTTTATTTTTCTCCGCCATTACATATCACTCCTTCTCATATCCAGTGCAGCATGTGCTACACTGATTGATTTTATTATTTAATTTGGGCAAGTTGCTTAAAATAGTACAAAAAAATAGACATAGCATTTCACTAATAGGCGAAAATATGTCTGCGATACAACTTTAATTTATAACTTTATTTTAACCTGTAATAGATTTCATATACTTCATCACTCTACCACGTACATATTATTAAATCAAGAGAAAAATAGAATGTTGTATACAAATATGGAAAAGACAAAAATAAGCATTTGCTTAAATATTAGAGGTTTACGTCTACGTGGCTGTTGTAATAGGAGATCTTTTTATGACATGATAAAAACCAGGCGTATTTATGAAAATAATTGTTGTATCTTAATGTTTGCATTCTTTTCTTATGATATTTGTTTTAACATTTTCATACAATTTGTATATGCTATAATTAGTAGGTTAAAGCAGTTGTAGTATTGAAAATTCATGATAAAGTAAAAAAATAAAGAAATGAAAGAAGGTAGACAATGAATTTTATAGGTAATATTATTTGGCTATTAGTTGGTGGAATTATTGCAGCTATTGCATGGTTTTTAGCAGGTATAATTTTGTGCGTTACAATTATTGGAATGCCATTTGGTATCCAATGTTTTAAAATCTCGACATTTGTATTGTGGCCTTTCGGAAAAGTGATAGAGCTTGGTAATTTTGGAGTTGGAGGATTGATCTTTAATATCATCTGGATTCTTCTTTTCGGATGGGGGTTTGCCATAGCTCATCTCATTATAGGTGCAATTTTTTGTATAACAATTGTAGGGATACCATTTGGAATACAGCATTTTAAATTTGCTCATCTTGGTATTATTCCTTTTGGAGCGAAAATATATTGGACATAAGTCAAATTTTATTATAGAAATTGTTTGACAAGCGTGTTAATTTAGAATATTATATATATTAAGAATAAAATTTATAAAGCTATGAAGGAGACAAAAATATCACGTTTAAAACTACAGAGAGCTAGCGGTTGCTGAGAGCTGGTGTTGATATGGATATGTAATAATCACTCCTGAGCTGCTTAGTTGAAATTGAAACTAGTGTGATGATGTATTGCAGAAAAACATTTTGTTTTGCATTGTTAATTATAGAAAATGCACAGTTTCGTATAGAGTAAACTAAGACGGATGCTCCCGATATAGAGCTATGGTTAATGAAATGGATTATATTATTTCTTTTGACCAAAAATAATGAGGTAATTTATTATTATAAATTACGAACTAGGGTGGTACAACGAATCTTTCGTCCCTATAAACATAGCTTTCTATGTTTATAGGGACGGAGGATTTTTTATTTTCTTAAAAAAAGGGGGAATTGTAATGTATAAAACTATAAGTGCAAAGGTGGAACATGGGATAGATGCTTTAGTAAGAGTTACAAATACTTTAAGAAGAAAAGAATTTAAAATAACAGGACTCGTAATGACAGAGGGTGAATTTGGTGGGTATTCAGATTTAAGGATAACAATAGACGAATACTCTAATTTAGGGATAGAACAAGCGATGATGCAACTTAGGAAGATTATAAATGTATATGAAATTGAAGAGTTTAAGGGTGAAAAGCAAATGAAAGAAATGGCTCCATCATTAGAAATAGTTGCTTCGGTATAGGCTTGTAAATAAGGGGGAAAACATAAAAAATAAAATCATTAAAAGAGGGTGAGATTATGAAGCTCAGTGGAGCTCAAATTGTACTTAAGTGTTTAAAAGAGCAGGATGCTAATATTGTTTTTGGATATCCAGGTGGAGCTGTAATTCCACTATATGATGCACTTTATGATGAATTGGAATATTTTACGCATATTAGAACCGCTCATGAACAGGCAGCAGTTCATGCAGCAGATGGTTATGCAAGAGCGACAGGAAAGGTTGGAGTTTGTTTTGTAACTTCTGGACCAGGTGCAACGAATACCATTACAGGAATTGCAACTGCATACATGGATTCAATACCAATGGTTGTGTTTACAGGTCAGGTTGCACGAGAGTTACTTGGACGTGATTCTTTTCAGGAAATAGATATAATGGGAATTTCTTTATCTATTACTAAGCATAGTTGTATTATCAAAGATGAAAAAAATTTAGCAAGTGAAATAAGAAAAGCTTTTGAGATAGCGCGAAGTGGGAGACCAGGTCCAGTGCTTATAGATATTCCAAAGGATGTATTTTTAAGTAAAGTAGAATACACTAAGGTAGTTAATGAAGAAGAAAAACAAGAAATCACTTCTGTGGTAGAAATGGAAAAAATACAAGAAGCAGTTAAAATGATTCAGTCTGCAAAGAGGCCTATTATCTATGCTGGTGGAGGAATTAAAACAGCCAATGCTTCAATAAAATTATGTAAATTTGCAGGAGTAGGGGATATTCCCGTGGCAAATACATTAATGGGACTCGGTACGATCCCAAGAGATGATAAATTATCACTTGGGATGGTTGGAATGCACGGATTTCGCGAAACAAACTTAGCAGTGACTAATAGTGATTTAGTTATAGCAATTGGTGCACGATTTAGTGACCGAGTAATTGGGGTAGCAGATGAATTTGCGCCAAAGGCAAAAATCATTCAAATAGATATTGACGAAACGGAGATAGATAAAAATAAAAGAGTAGATTTATTTTTAGTTGGAGAGATGAATACAATTTTAGATACTTTACTTTTTTATATGGATCAAAAAAATAGGAAATCATGGCATGAGGAAATAGAAAGCTGGAAAGTAGTAGAGTTAGCAGGTATTAAAGACAATCCCAAGACTAAAAACAACTTCACACATCTTAATGTACTTAAGTGTTTAAATGAGGCTCTTGAGGAAGATACAATTGTTACAACCGATGTAGGACAACATCAGATGTGGACCGCGCAACAATGGAATTTTAAGAAACCTAGAACATTTATAACTTCTGGAGGCCTTGGAACCATGGGATTTGGACTAGGCGCCGCCATTGGAGCTCAAATGGGACAATCAGATAAAAGGGTACTTTTGGTAACCGGTGATGGAAGTTTTAGAATGAGTTGCAATGAGCTTCAGACAATCTCAAAGTATAAGCTTCCTATAGTTACTGTTATCATGAATAATCACACCTTAGGAATGGTAAGGCAGTGGCAGAGAATGTTCAGCAATGAAAGATATTGTGAAACAGACATTGGGGATGAAGTAGACTATGTGAAGCTCGCACAGGCTTATGGTATAGAAGCGTACAAAGTTACCAATGCGCTGGAATTAAAAAGTGTACTTGAAACCATAAAAACAGTAAGGAAACCTATTCTTATAGATTGCGTAATAGATAAGGAAGAAGGGGTATTTCCAATTGTACCACCAGGAAAATCAATTCAAGAATTGGTTTTAGAATAGGTGATAAAATAAAAATGTTGAATATTTAATAAATATTGTGAAAAGTGGCTATAGTATGTTGTAGCTACTTTTATCAGTTAGATATTTATTATATATGTATATCTGGCTATATGAAGCCAGGAAAATTCTTAATTAAATAATAGTAAACAGGACCACCTACGGGGTGTTGTTCAGAAGGTAATTTGGGTTACTTTAAGATATATTGGCATTACTAAGTATGTGAAATATGAGCATAGTAAATTTCTATTTATAGTAATTTAGAAAATAGAGGATATTATTATAAGTATGTAGAATAAGGACAATAGTCATCAATAAAGAAGCGTAGTTAATATTGGATATAAAGGTAAAAAAATGATTAGGTAGCACAAAATAAATAATGTAGATGATGCCCAAATAAATATAAGAGGTAACAATAATAATTGTTATATATCAAAAGAAATATAAGGAGGTAATGTAAATGAATAAGGTTGTATCTTTAGAAAAGATTAGACCGTTACTTAAAGACGGAATGTCAATAATGATAGGTGGCTTTTTAGCATGTGGAACACCAGAAAAGATAATAGACTTATTAGTAGAAACAAATATTAAAAACTTAACGATTATAGCAAATGACACAAGTTATGTAGATAGAGGTATAGGCAGACTTGTAGTAAATGGTCAAGTTAAAAAGGTTGTAGCTTCTCATATAGGAACCAATGCTGAAACAGGAAGATTAATGACAGAAGGAAAAATGGAAGTGGAACTTTCACCACAAGGAACACTTATTGAAAGGATAAGAGCAGGTGGAGCTGGTCTTGGCGGAGTACTTACACCAACGGGAGTAGATACTATGGTGGAGGAAGGCAAACAGAAACTTACTATAGAGGGAAAAGAATACTTATTAGAACTTCCAATCAAAGCAGATTTAGCACTTGTTTATGCAAGTGTTGTAGATGAAATTGGAAATGCAGTTTATTATGGAACAACGAGGAACTTTAATCCGATTATAGCTACTGCAGCAGAAATTGTAATAGTGGAAGCTGGAAAGATTGTTAAGGTTGGAGAACTCGATCCTAATAATGTGGTAACTCCAAGTGTATTGGTTGATTATATTATAGGGGAGGCTAACTAATATGAGTATGGATAGTAAGAGTGCAAAACAAATTATTGCAAAAAGAATTGGTAAAGAATTAGAAGATGGACAACTAATTAATTTAGGCATAGGTCTTCCAACAATGGTTACAAACTATATTCCAGAAGGTGTACATGTTACATTTCAATCAGAAAATGGCATGGTTGGCATGGGATCCGCTCCAGCAAAAGGAGAGGAAAACAAGGATGTAATTAATGCAGGTGGTCAATTTACTACAGTACTTCCTGGTGGAGCATATTTTGATACTGCAACGTCTTTCGCTTTAATAAGAGGTGGACACGTTGACATGACAGTTCTTGGGGCACTAGAAGTAGATCAAGAAGGTAACTTAGCTAATTGGATAGTACCAGGTAAGATGGTGCCAGGTATGGGTGGTGCTATGGATTTAGTAGTAGGAGCTAAAAAGGTTATTATTGCAATGCAACATACAGCTAAAGGGACTCCTAAAATATTAAAGAAATGTACATTACCTTTAACCGCAAAAGCACAAGTTAACCTTATAGTTACGGAACTTGGAGTAATGGAATTTACTGATAAAGGGCTTGTACTTACTGAAATTCATAAGGACACAACAGTTGAAGAAGTTAAGTCACTTACTGGTGCTGAATTAATAATATCAGAAAATCTAAAAATAATGGATGTATAAACAAAATAGCAAGTAATACTGCACTATCAAATACAGTATTACTTGCACAATAAAAAAATGTTCCATACTCCGTAAAAGCTTACATTTATTCTAAAAGCCTAATTTTCACATAAACTATTGTATACGTATACATGTAAAAAATATAAAATTGGGGGAGGACGTATAATGTTAGGACTTATTGGTATTATTATCTCTTTAGGACTCTTAATGTATTTGGCCTATAGAGGGATTACAGTTATTATTTTGGCACCGGTATTAGCTATATTAGCAGTTTTGTTTCAAACTGGACAGAGCCATATTTTAGCTAACTACACTGAAGTTTTTATGGTTAATTTTGCAGCATATGCTAAGACATATTTCCCAGTATTCTTACTAGGAGCAATATTTGGTAAAATAATGGATGATTCAGGAGCTGCTAAATCTATAGCTTATGCCATTAGTAGTAAGCTAGGTAAAGATAAAGCAATCCTGGCCGTAGTTTTATCTTGTGCCATATTAACATATGGTGGCGTTTCATTATTTGTAGTTGCATTTGCAGTATATCCTATTGCAGCAGAATTATTTAGAGAGGCAGATATTCCAAAAAGATTTTTACCTGCGTCTATAGCGCTTGGTGCATTTACATTTACTATGACAGCATTACCAGGAACACCACAAATACAAAACGCTATTCCAATGCCTTTCTTTGGAACAAATGCTTATGCAGCTCCAATAATTGGGCTTATAGGAACTGCAGTAATGTTTGGTGGCGGTATGTTATGGCTTACAAGAAGAACAAAAAAAGCTATGGCCTTAGGTGAAGGATATGGTGATCACAAAGAAGAGGCAATGAAAGAAATTGATTTATCTAAATTACCTAAACTTTCATTAGCTATAACTCCAATAATTTTAGTACTAGTTGTTAATTATTTATTAGGTAAATATGTTTTTTCTACAATGGATGGAGCATACTTAAAAGATTTCGGTGGAATTAGCATATCAAAAGTACAGGGTATATGGAGTTTAATTTCAGCATTAGTTGCTGCTATAATTGTAAGTTTAATTTTATTTTGGAAAAACCTTGAAAACGTTACGAATACAGTTAATAAAGGGGCTATAGGTTCTTTGCTTGCAATTGCAAATACCTCCTCAGAAGTTGGTTATGGAAATGTTATTAAAACATTAGCGGGATTTGCTATACTTCAAGCTGGGATACTTGCAATACCAGGAACACCTCTTATTTCACTAGCAGCATCTACTAGTATTCTTGCAGGGATAACAGGTTCAGCATCAGGTGGTATGAGTATTGCTCTTGGAATATTAGGTAAAACTTATATGGCAAAGGCTCAAGCCCTAGGAATTAATCCAGAAGTATTCCATAGAATAGCAGCAATTGCCTGTGGTGGACTTGATACACTTCCACATAATGGCGCAGTAATAACTTTACTAGGTATAACAGGTTTGACTCATAAACAATCATACGCAGATATAGGAATGTGTACAGTTGTTATCCCATCAATAGCTGTAGTAGTTTGTATTATATTTGCATCTATGGGAGTTGTATAAAAAACACTAAGGAGGTGAGTCTGGATTATATTCAAATAGAATCCAGATGAATATTTATGAAAATTAAAAACATTACAGTTATAGGTTCTGGTACCATGGGTCATGGCATTGCCCAATTATGTGCCGAATCAGGGTTAAAAGTAAATATATATGATATATCAATCGAGAATTTAAATAAAGGTTTTGAAAATATTAAAAAGAATCTTTCCATGCTTGTAAATAATGGCAAGTTCACAAAAGAAGAATCAGAGGAAATTTTAAAAAGAATATCTTTAGTAAGGGTATTAAAAGATGCTGTTTCTGATGTGCAACTAGTAATAGAATGTATAGCTGAAAATTTAGTAATAAAACAAAAGGTGTATGGAGAGTTAGATTCCTTATGTGATCCAAGTGTCATACTTGCATCAAATACATCAGGGTTAAGTCCATCGGATATATCAAAATATTTGAAACACCCAGAAAGAATGGTTGTAGCTCACTTTTGGTGTCCACCAGAATTGATTCCATTAGTAGAAGTGGTACCAGGAGAAAAAACATCTAAGGAAGTAGTTGAAAAAACTGCAGAATGGATTACAGCAATAGGGAAACAGCCTGTTAAAATGAAAAAAGAATGCCTCGGATTTATAGGTAATAGAATGCAACTTGCTCTTTTAAGGGAGGCTATGTATATAGTGGAACAAGGCTTTGCAGACATTGAAGAAGTTGATAAAGCCGTTGAGTATGGTTTAGGACGCCGGCTTCCAGTAACAGGACCACTATGTAGTGCAGATTTAGGAGGATTAGATATATTTAATAATATAGCTACATACTTATTTAAAGATTTATGTAATTCTACAGAACCTTCTAAGTTACTTAAGGATAAAGTTGAAGCTGGAAATTTAGGAAGTAAAAGTGGCAAAGGGTTCTATGATTGGAACACAGAGAATTTAGAAAAGAAGCAAAAGGAACGTGCTGATGTACTTCTATACTTCTTGAAAAAAGATGAAAAAAATAAATAATATATGATTTTGGTGTGGCCAGGTAAACATGTGTATGAATACACTAAAAACAATAAGAGGTGTCTCGAAATGATTGCTTAATCATTTTGAGACACCTCTTAGTTATTAAGATGTATCCGAAAGCTGATATCAATTTGTTTCCTAATTTAATCTTAATAAAAACTTCCTAAAAAATAGTATCTCATTTTAGCCTGCTGTCCAACCGCCATCTATAGTCATCATTGATCCAGTGATATGTGATCCTGCGTTTGAACATAGGAACAATGCTACATCACCGATTGTATCTGGTTCGATTAGCTTCTTTATAACGGCTTTCTGAAGCATTATGTCCGATACCACTGCTTCCTTTGAAATTCCATGGGCTTTGGCCTGGGATTCAATCTGGCCGTCAACCAATGGAGTCCTTACATATGCAGGGCATATGGAATTTACTGTTATTCCGTATTGTCCACCTTCAAGTGCAGCTGTCTTGGTCAGTCCGCTAAGACCATGCTTTGCTGAAACGTAAGCCGACTTGAATTCTGAAGCTACCAATCCATGCATGGAGTTCATGTTTATTATCCTACCCCAGCCTTGCTGTTTCATCGATGGCCAGACATATTTGGTTAACAGGAATGGTGCTGTAAGCATTATCTTCATAATCAGATCCCACTTGTCCTCAGGAAAATCTTCAATTGGACTTACTGTCTGGATACCAGCGACGTTTACAAGAACGTCAACCTTTGAATATTTTTCCAGTGTGAAATCAACCAGGGCCTTGCAGTCTTCTCTCTTGCTTAAATCCGTCTTGAAATAGGTGGCGCCCAATTTATCGGCTTCAATCTTCAGTTTTTCTTCATTGATATCCGCCATCACAATTTTTCCGCCATCTTTTGCAAAAGTCTGAGATATAGCTAGTCCTATACCACTTGCCGCACCAGTAACGATACATACTTTGTTTTCTAACATCAAACAATCCCTCCTAAACTAAATATAGTGTTTCACTTCTAATCATGAGATCAAACCCTCAACGAATGTTCTTATCCACCTCCTTGTTTATTCTGTATTGGGCTGAATCGACGACTCAACATATCTAATCCACCATTTCTGGTTTGAAATCCGAAGAATATCTCTGCGGGCTTTGAAAACGTTTAGATAGAAATTCAAATAAGAGACCATTGCATAGTTCCACTATGATCTTATTATATCATATATGCATTTTTTTAATATACTAATTTCAAAATATGGTAAATTATTTAATCTACTAAATATTAATGAGACGACCGACGAAGATACAGATAAGTTGAATAATTGACTAAGTCTTCTTGGTGCACTAGAAGTAGGTCAAGAAGACTTAGCTAATTGGATTGTACCAGGCAAAATGTTAGTTAATAAGAGGTGTCTCAAAAGATTATTAAATCATTTTGAGGCACCTCTTAGTTATTAAGATGTAT
>DHIM01000208.1:2590-3218 GCA_002403785.1 Clostridium sp. UBA4746 | reverse complement strand
ATATATAATAGTGTAACCAGTAGTTGCAGATTTAAACTAAAAATGATATAATATATACAATTATAATTATAACTTAGTGAAATGGGCATTCTAACTTTAAAGGTTTAAAAGAAGTTAGAATGTTTTTTGAATTTAATTACAATTAAGTGTAGAAGGAGAGATTATGCGAAAAAGTGGAAGAACACCATTAATGAGAGCGAAAAAATTGGAAAAAGCATTAGGTATTGAAGAAATATATTTAAAACTTGAAGGAGCTAATCCATCAGGACATAAATATGACCGTATTGCAGAAGTTTTAGTAAGAGATGCTGTTGCTAGTGGGTTGCATCAAATACTAGTTGATGGTTCTGAATGTTACATAAAATCGGTAATGTTATTTGCTGATTTAAATGAACTCGAGGTGAAGGTTCCGCTATTTAAACAAGAAAAGTGGAAGATATCACGTTTAAATAAAAACATTTTAATGGATTTGCGAGATAAGAAAAACACATTCTCACGTCTACAATTAAGAGATATAGCGGAAAAAAATAACATGTATTTAATGTGCGAATGGAATTTAAATAATATTATCAGCCATTTAGTATTGGAGGATATGACGAGTGAATGTTTGGAACGTATGGATTTTAAA
>DHIM01000208.1:0-2413 GCA_002403785.1 Clostridium sp. UBA4746 | reverse complement strand
GTTTGGAACGTATGGATTTTAAAGTTGATACCATTACTCTTCAATTAGGATATGGATACACACTTTCAAGCATTTATAGCGGGTTAATAAAAAGTTGGGTAGAGGAAGAATTATGTGAATTACCTCAATTATTATGTGGTTCTAGTCCATCATGGCAGGATGTTTTGGATCAGTACGCTGAGAAAATGCATATTGGTAAGGCTGAAAATGATAAGAACATTACTGAGAAAAAAGATTTGTATTTACCAGACAAACATACAGAGATTGTTGAAATAATCATGAAAATTATTTTGGAGACACGTGTTGAAATGATTGGCATTGAAGAAGAAGATTTGAAGCATGCAGCTACTATATTACGTGAACTTGAAGGTGTTATAGTTTCAAGAAAAGAAGCGTATGCAATGGCGGCGTTTATTCAAAAGGCGAAAAAGGGAATTTTAAAAAGCGGGAAACATTTGATTATTTTAAATGACGGAAGAAGTGAAATTGAAGTATGCGAAATTAAAAGTTTTGACGATAAAAACAAAGATGATTTAATTGAAATGACGCGTTCTTGGTTATCCACTTATAATGATTCAGTGGGGGAGACCGTAGATGCTATAGAAAAAGCTATGAAAGAAGGTTTTTTGTTAATAGCGAAGCGAAATGGGGAAGAACAAGGTATTTGTATTGTTGTTAATATGGGATTTGAAAGATTTATTCCTACATATCATTTAGCGTATATTGGTGTTAAAGCAGGAAATAAAGGGCGTGGTGTGGCATCTGAATTAATTGGTCGTGCCATTGAACTGACAGATGGTAATTTGTCCCTTCACGTAGACCTTGATAACAAACGTGCTAAAAACCTCTATCGTAAGATGGGATTTAACCATGTATATGACCGTATGATATTTAACCATCCAACTGAGTAAGCTAAAATTAAAACGAGGCAAACTACTGAAATATATTTCGGTAGTTTGCCTCATTTACTTACTTATTAATATATTTTAATATTTTACAAGGGTTTCCGACAGCGACAACATTAGCTGGAATATCCTTTGTAACCACGCTACCAGAACCAATTACGGTATTGTCTCCAATAGTTACACCAGGATTTATTATAGCTCCACCACCAACCCATACGTTATTGCCTATAGTAACAGCTTTTGTATAATCAGCATTTTTTGGTCTTAAAGTTGGATCGACTAGGTGAGTTGCAGTATATATACTTACATTAGGAGCAAACAATGCATCGTCTCCAATTTTAACAAGTCCATCATCTAAAATTAAGAAATTAAAATTGGCATAGAAATTTTCACCAATTTCAATATTAGTGCCATAATCACAATTAAAAGGAGGTTCTATTTCAAAATTACCACCTATTTTCCCAAATAGTTTCTTAAGGATTGTTATTCTCTCAATTGTTTCTTCGGGGTCAGTATTATTATATAACTTTGTAAGATGCCTAGCTTTATTTCTTAAGAGTACTAAATCTTTATCATAGGCATTATATATTTCACCATTTAGCATCTTTGATTTTTCACACATTTTATACACTCCTTATTCAATACATATATTTATTATGAGTATAGCACTGCAGAATAAACAGTAGGATTAATGAGCTGATAAAGCGTAAAATAGAAAGCAAAGTCTTTTAGAATGGAACCATGTGCTATATCTTTAAGTCTTATGGCATATATTAAGAATAATAGGGATGATTCACGACAATCTGACATTATAACGTTTAAAAGTAAATATAAAGAAACATATAAGGCTCAGGCACATGATTATATATGTATCTGAGCCTAGTCCTATTTTCTAATGCCATATCCACCATAAATAGATTTAGTATCTGCTAGTGAAATTACAGCATTTATTTCAGAATTCTCTATTAAATGTAATATTTCAGATTTTCTTTTTCTCTTAACATGTAGTATAAGCATTTTTTTTTCTTCTCTTAATCCTTCCGCTTCAATAAGAGTAACCCCTACATTTTCTTTCCTCAATATTTTAGCGAGTGTTTCGCCATCTTTTTCAGACACTATTGCATTTATAGTTATTAAGCCTAGTGCTAGTTTTTCTTCTAAAATACAACCTATGTAATTTCCGCAAGCAAATCCTGAGGCATAAGTGATCATTTTAAGTGGTGCTTCATTTATTCCAACAAGCATTGTACCAATTACATACAACCATATAAGTACTTCAAAAAAACCAATAACTGAACCATAAAATTTTTCACCTCTAGTTATTAGTACTATTCTAATTGTGGTTAAGGAAACCTCAACTATTTTAGCAAAAAAAATAAGTATAAAACTAAACATATGTAGACCCCTCCATCAAAATATTTGTTGCTTGTACACTTTCTATTATACAATACAATATGCTCTATTTTAAATGGGTTTACAAGCAATATGGTTAAAGTTTATAGTAATTA
>DHIM01000113.1:10913-13693 GCA_002403785.1 Clostridium sp. UBA4746 | reverse complement strand
ACAATACTATACTAACACCAATATTAAATATGTATAATTTTAAAATGTCCTTCAAGAAAAAGTAATGATGTGTTTTCTTCTATTTATCATTTGCCAAAATACAAAAGACATACAATATAATTTAATATTATATTGTATGCCTTTTATATAATAGTTTGTAATTCTAAATGGGATCATCTCTTTTTATGCTTAATAACATGTATTCTTATCTAGCAGTAAACAAGATATTATTTTATTTTGAAAATATCATTTTAAGAGATATTAAAAGCATTAATATACCAAAGCTTTTTTTTAATACACCTAAAGGAAGATTTTGTGCTAGTTTCGCTCCAAACACCGACCCAATTACTAAAAAAATTACTATTAGAATACCAGCCTGAACATTAACCTGACCTTTTTTATAATATTCAATAAAAGCAAATATACCAACAGGTAGCAACAATATTGCTAAGGAAGTTCCCTGGGCTTTTAGCTGGCTAAATCTGCATAAAAACATTAATGCAGGTACAATTACAATTCCTCCACCTATACCAAACATTCCACTTAATATTCCTGCGACAATTCCTATCAAAACAAACAATATAGTACTTGTCATCATATTCCTCCCACATATTAAATCTCTGTTTTTTTATTCTTAGATAAAATTAAGTATGCCATCCAGATTACTATTCCAAATAAACTTACTAGCTGAGCAATTCTGAAAGAACCAAACATTAAACTATCTGTCCTTAGTCCTTCTATAAAAAATCTTCCAATAGAATATAAACCTACATAAGTAAAAAATACAATTCCAACTTTTTTAGTCTTTCTTAAAATAATCATTAGTATTATAAACACAGTAAAATCCCATATAGATTCATATAAAAAAGTAGGATGATAATAAATTCCGTCTATATGCATACCTTGTTGTATGAAGTGTGGAAATTTTTTTATAAAATTATAAGATACAGGACCTCCATGGGCTTCTGAATTAAAAAAATTTCCCCATCTTCCAATTGCTTGAGCAATAATAATTGTAGGCGCAGTAACATCTGCCATTTTAAAAAAGCTCATCTTCTTACGCCTTGCAATTATAAATGCAGAAACTAACGCAAATAGAATTCCACCATGAATTGCAAGTCCGCCACCTCTAATATTGAATATATCCAATAAATTATTTCTATAGTTATTAAAATCAAAAGCAACATAATATAGTCTTGCACCTATAATACCTATTGGTAGAGAAATAAGCACTATATCTAAAAGAGAGTCAAAATTTACATCTCTATATTTACAGGTATATTGTAATAATGTTATAGCTATCGCCATTCCCGTTGCTATAAATATTCCATACCACCTTATACTAAATCCAAACACATAAAATGCTACTGGGTTCATACCATCACTCCTAATACTATTTTTAAATAAAGTATATATATAATTACCCCATTTAGCAAGTAATTATATATTAAAAATGGTTTCCACTACTGATCTTCTCATTGTTGAAGTGATGTTTTCAATTTATATGACATGCTGATTAAAATAGTTATTACTGCTGCAGAATAGAAACCTATTCTAAAATCATGAACTTGAAGGCTCATAACAAAAAGTATCAATATAACAACAATTGTTCCATATGCACCTAATCTTCCATATATAAGTGGCGAAGTATAGGTCTCATTACTACTTCGCTTTTTCAACCAAATAATATAAACTATTAAGTTAATTATCCAGTTAAAAAACGAAAAATATGAACAAGCTGAAAGAAGATAACTAAACAGTGTAGTATTTAAGAAATATGATAGCATTACAACTAAAAGCGTGATTATTCCAGTCAAAATCCAAGCGTTTAAATAAAAATCTTTTTTTGTTTTTTTATCAAAAATTAAAGGAGCCTCTCTCGCTTCAGATAATGAAATAAGCATTTTATTGCACTTGTAATAGCTACCAATCATAACTGAAGTGGTTGCAACAAGTATTATTGCATTAATAACTTCTGAAGCCCAGTTCATATTCATAGCGTTAAGTGATTGAATTAAAGGAGAAGAATTTGTATTTATAAAATTCCAGTTTACGGTTAAGACAATTATAAGCATTATTAAGGTATATAGAGAAACAACTCCCACAGTTACGATTACCGTAGCTTTCGGTATTGATACACTGGGCTTTCTTACATCAGATGTAGCCATGGCTATAGTGCTTATTCCTGAATAAGTGAAAACTACAATTAACATCGAATTTATAAGTCCTGAGATGTTATTTGGAAAAAAGTTTTTTAAACTAGCAAAAGGGAAAGGCTTTACTTGAATACCATTGGAGAATAAAAATGTTATACCGATTACTAAAAATGCTACCAATACTAATATATTTATTACTGCCATACCAGACTCTAGATAGCTAAAATACTTCATTTGAAGCATGTTTATTAAAATAACTAATGAAACCATACAAAATGCAAGTAAGGCCACAGATAAGTTTGGAAACCAGTATTTTAAAAACACTGCTGCTGCAATTGCTTCTGAAGCTGTACCAAGAACTCCTGATATGTAAATTGTCCAACCTAATAAGTATCCTGCAAACTTACCTAAAAACTGCTCCGTATATACACGATAGGAACCAGTAACAGGTCGATTTATACTTATACTAGTCATTGCACCCAGCACCTGTGACATTATAATTCCTCCAAGAAAAAATGCCAAGACTATTGATGGCCCTGCTTCTTTTATAGCTATACCTGAGCCAAGAAAGAAGCCTGAACCGATTATTCCTCCTATTCCTATTCCTGCAAGGCTATAAGCATT
>DHIM01000113.1:2620-10772 GCA_002403785.1 Clostridium sp. UBA4746 | reverse complement strand
ATTCCTGCAAGGCTATAAGCATTAAGTTGCTTGTTTGATTTATTATAGCTATTTATGTTTTCTAATTTACTATCCTTCATAAAATTCACCCACTTTATTTTTATAAAGATAGTATACCCATATTTAAAAAATATAAGTTCGTTAAAAGGATATTGAACTAAATCGCTAAAGACGGTGGCAGACGAGTACTAATTACTTTAATTTTGTTTTTTCTTAAATAAAATAGAAAGAAGTATCCTATTTGATGATATGCTCCCCTTAAAGTGAACTGCACCCCTTTTATTGGACAAAGTATTATAATTGTTTATAGAAGAGGTGATTTTTTTGAAAGTAAAATACACACTTGAAAAGCGTTTAGAAATACTTGATGAATGGAAGAAAGCTAATAATGGCTCACACAATGCTCTAGCAAGAAAATATGATGTCGCACCCCAAACAAATACGAGGATGGGAAAAAATTCAAGAGTTACATGGCGACGGTGCACTTGTACCTCGTAATGGAAAACGGAATAAATATACAGGTGACTTTCGAATAAAGGTTGCAGAAGAATTAATAAATAGTGGTCTTTCAAAACATGAGGTATGTTCTAAATACAATCTTAATGAATCTTTAGTTCTTAGATGGAAAACACTCTATATTGAAAATGGCAAAGAATTTTAAAGCAGACAAACCTTATCAGAAATGGGTAACGGATATCAGTGAAATTTCATTTTGTGGGCAAAAAACATACTTATCAGTAATTCTGGATTTATATAATCGTGAAATTATTAGTTATGATCTTAATGACCATGCAAATATGATGCAAATTAATCATACATTGGAAGAGGCTTTTAGAAATATCCCCGATAACATGAAGCTTATTTTGCATTCGGATCAGGGATGGCAATATCAACAAAAATCATATCGAAATAAATTAATAGCAAAAGGAATTCAACAAAGTATGTCACGTAAAGCAACCTGTCATGATAATGCAGTAGTAGAAAACTTTTTTAGTATTTTAAAAACTGAGCTATTGTATATAAGAGAATTTACATCAATGGAAGAAATAAAGATGGAATTAATTCAATATATCAAATACTATAACAATGATCGAATCAAACAAAGTTTGAATTGGTTAAGTCCAATTAATTATAGAAAAACAGTAGCGTAAAATAACGACCAGAAGTTATATTAAACTACTGGTCACATACATGAAATATATTTGTTCAACTTTTGGGGTTCAATTCAAAGTGACAGATTAAATAATAAAAATCTGTTACTGGAAAGGAGAGCATTTTTATGTCTAGAAGAACTAAATACACAGCAGACTATATATATCTATTTGCCTATATAAATTTTGGTCTTCAGTGCGTACCTATTTTCATGCTATCATCTCACTTAAATAGTAATTAAATAGTACTGAAAACGTTAAATGATAGTCGATTGATACTTTGTTTTTGGGGTAGCGCCAACATTTCCGACCAAACCCACTTTAAGACATAAAATGGATATAGAACGTGACTTTTGCCTACGTTAAACAAATAATATTTAAAAATAAGTACCATAAAGGATATATTAGAGTTGTTTTGATACTTTGTTTTTGGTAATAGTTTTGGAACTGAAAATCACGTATAAAGTGACTATTTCTAAGGCTTATATTTAAGTACCGAAAACGAAGACTTATGGAACTATATTCCTTAAAGTGGGTTTTGTCGGTTCCGTTGGCTCCACCCCTAATAGAAGAAATCTTTCATAAAGAAAAATTTACGTTTATAAAATATAAAGATGATGAATTGGTGCTTGCTGTATCACATTTACATGAGTTTGCCAAATATAAATCTATAACTTTAGATGAAGTTTTAAAAGGGAAGCTAATATTAAGAGAAAAGGGCTCAGAGACTAGATAGATTTTTGAAATTAAACTTTTAGAAATCGGCTATGATTTGAAGGATTTTAAACCTTATATGGAATTAGGTAGCATAACGGCTATAAAGTCTCTTCTAGAAGCAAATTTAGGATATTCTATAATATCAAAAGAAACAATAAAAAAAGAAGTAGTATCAGGTATAATACAAATAATATCTATTAAAGGACTTAAGATTTTTAGAGAATTTAATTTTGTATATCTAAAAGAAAGTGATGAAGAGTTTTTTAAGGCTTTTATTAGTTTCCCCTTTAAATAAATATCTTATTTATTGGCATTTGGAAATAACAACTAACCTAATGAGCACAAAAAACTCTAATATATAAAATATAATAGAGTTGATACTCCTACCCCCTATACCTAATATATATATAATGTTTTTTATTTAATCATTTTATTCTTCTTTAGCCGAGAATATATATAGCATAAACAATTGTCTACTAGATATATATTTCCTTTGAACTGTTGAAACTCAAATGGTAAGTCACATATATTTATATATTCAATTTTGTTTGTGCCTTTTAAAGTCTCTATCTTTAAATTGTATTCAGTACCTAATATATATTTCAATGCACTACGTGGTCCTGCATGCATGAACACTTTTTCAGGCATTAAATTTAAATAAATACCCATTGCCAAAGCTTTATCATACTGTGATAATTCGTCGAAGTTTTTAATTTCAGCCATATTTAAAAAATAAATAATTTCATCAAAACACTTGCAGCTATTTATTTTATTTTCATTAGCTTTTATATATAATGCAGCTGATTTTAACGCATTTTTTAGACGAAATGATTCTATGATCCACATGTGGTCAGGGCAAAAAACTACAGCATAATCCACATAATCCGAATAATTAAGTTCTTTACTTTTTGTTTCATAGAGTTTTACATAATTAATATCTTCTTGCATTTTAATATTAATATAATCATCAACCATATTTTCAAGTGATGCGTTCATAAATGTTTCTCCCTTCTAATATCATTATTGTACAATTATATTTATCTTCTTTGAAAGATAGAACCAAGGTCAAGTGTTCCTAATGTTTGTACACTTACACCCGATCCTCGGTTCTTGTTTTTCTACCATGACAATCTTACAAAGTGATTGTCAATTGCTCTCATCCCAGAACAATGTCTTATAGCTGGTTTTGCACTCCTTAAAGGTCTAAAACCATAACTATTATCTGAAAATTTCTTTTCATATATTGGTATTAGAACTTGTGCAATCGCTTGTTGAACAATTCTATCTACTACAGTAGGTATACCAAGTAGTCTAATTCCCCCATCAGGTTTGGGTATTTCTACCCTTCTTACTACTTGAGGTCTATATCTATTTTCCAGTAATGATTGCCTTAGTTCTTGTCCATGCTCTTTCAGGTGTTGTAGAAGTCCATCTACTGACTTCACTTATCTTTCTTTATGAAGTTGTCTGCTTTTATCATATTTCTTCGTATCTTTCAAATCTTAAGCTAACGGTTGGCACTATCAGCCTCCGTACCGGACTTTCACCGACGAGTAAACGCCCATGCCGGGCACACTAAAAAAGCGCTTTTAACAAAGCACTCATTTACGAACAAAGTTTTAATTAACTATTTATCTAAAGATTTAATATATGTTTTCATCTTATCAATATTCATACCACCTATGTTTTTAGAAATGATATTTCCATCTACATCGATAAAATATGAAGTAGGGATTGAAGCTATATTATACTTGGATGCAACACTTTGATCAGAATCTAAAAGTATTTTGAAATTATATTTTTTACTATCAATAAAAGATTTAACAGTACTTAAAGGTTCTCCTATTTCTACAGCCACAATAACTAAGTCGGAATTTTTTGTTTCCTGATATAGTCTTTCAATTTCAGGCATTTCTGCTTTGCATGGGGGACACCAAGTTGCCCAAAAATTAAGAAATACATTTTTACCTTTTAAGTCACTTAAAGATAATTCTTTACCATCTAAATCCTTTAATTTGAAGTCAATAGCCTTGGTCTTAATGACATTAGGATTTATTTGAGTGGGCTTTGTAGACGCATTTTGTTTTGTATTGTTTTTACCTTTATTTGAAGAATTATAAGTATTTACAGTGATAATTGAAACACCTATAAGGACTACAGCTATAAGTACTATTAGTGATTTTTTCATATAGTTTTTCTCCTTTAATTAAAAATTAATAAAATTCATGTATTGGCTTAATATTGCTAATTTATTTGTGAATATCATAACTCCAATTATTATCATTAAAACACCACTTATGGTTGAAATCACAGGCAAATATTTTGAGAATTTCTTAAATTGTTCCGTAAAACTTCCTATGGCCATAGCAGTTAAAATAAATGGAACTGCAAGCCCAAGGGAATACATTACTAGAAGCAAAACTCCTTTACCTATAGAATTCATACTTGCAGCATAGATAAGTATTGAGGATAATATAGGACCAATGCAAGGGGTCCAACCTGCTGCAAAGGCCATTCCCATTAGAACTCCGCTAAATGGACCCTTAACTTTATCAAACAATAAAAATCTTTTTTCTCGATAGAACAATTTTATCTTAAATACTCCTATAGTATGTAAACCAAAGACAACAATAAGAGTTCCTCCAATTTCTCTAAACAAATCTTTATGGGTAATTAGCAACTTACCAAGGGAAGTTATAGATAGTCCCATTAGAATAAAAATAATAGAAAAACCTAATACAAATCCAAAGGACTTATATAAAGTAAGAAATTTAGATCCGTCATCCTTCAATTCTTCTATTGAAGAACCAGTTAGATAGCTTACATATGCAGGAACCAGCGGAAGTACACATGGGGACAAAAATGATAGAAAACCTGCAGAGAAGGCCAACAATATTGATATATCCTTCAAAAGTGAATCACCTCCAATTTCATTCTATATTATTGATTATGTTTAAGTAAACCCAAATATGAAACTATTAATAAATTCAAGAATAACAAGTAGGAGCCACTAAGTTTTTTAAAACAAAAAACTGGGTGGCTCTAATGGAAAATCTATTCCCTTTATGCTTTCATTAATTTATCAATTGTAGCCTGGTCAAAGCCTACAATAATCTTACCATTAATATCTATAACCGGAACACCTCTTTGCCCCGATTTTTTTATCATTTCCATAGCAGCTTCTCTGTTTTTTGATACATCAACATCTTCAAATGCAAAATTTTTAGATCTCAGATAATCCTTTGTAATAGTACACCATGGACATGTGGGTGTTGAATATACTTTTATTGACATAAAATTGCCTCCTAGAAAATCAATTTTTAGGTAAGTATTTGATACCCCCTATAGGTATAGTATATGTAATACATCCTAAAAATGCAACAATTATCTAAAAAGTAATTATTATATTGACTTAATTAAATAATATATAAGATATTTTAGTAATTAATGAATATATTTTGTAAAGGAAGGTGATTTTATGTATGATGTGATTATTATTGGAAAAGGTCCAGCAGGTATTTCAGCTTCACTTTATACCTCAAGAGCTAATTTGAAGACACTTGTAATTGCTAAAGCTGAAATAAATAGTTGTGAATTCTTACTACAAGAAAGAAAAACTCAAGTGGTAACCCTTGGCGTAGATATGTTAGAAGAAGAGGCTATCTCTATTAAAAAGAGTGATTTTTTTGAAGTGATTACTGCAAATAATAAATTTATAGCTAAATCATTGCTCATAGCAACTGGTCAGACTAATAAAAAGTTGAAGGTTGATAGATTAAGTGATTTTGAAGGTAAAGGGGTAAGTCATTGTACTTCTTGCGATGGGTTTTTCTATGATGGCTTAAAGGTTGGGGTGCTTGGATTTAAGGATTATGCAATTTATGAGGCTTTAGAACTTAAGGCCTATACAGAGGATATTACTATATTCACTAATGGGAGAGAGCTTGAACTTACGGATAATTTTAAGAGATATGAGCAAAGCTTTAAAATAAACTATAAAGGTATAAAGAGACTAGAGGGCAATGATTTTCTTGAGAAAATTATTTTTAATGATGATAAAACTGAAGCCGTAGATGGAATTTTTATAGCCTATGAAAGTGCAGCAACTGTTGATTTTGCTAACAAATTAGGTTTAGTTACTAATGGAGAATCTATTTCTGTTGATACAAACCAACAAACAAATGTTAAGGGAGTATATGCTGCAGGAGGTTGTACTGGCGATCTTATGCAGATTAATAATGCTGTGGCGCAAGGTGCTATGGCAGGCAAAAGTGTAATTGAATATTTAAGAAATATAAGTGAAAAATAAAGCTCCGATTTGGAGCTTTATTTTTTTATCTATTCTACGAATTTTAGAAACCTTTTAACAGTAGTTAAAAATTCATCTAGAACATCTTCACTACTATTATCTGTTGAATTAATAGAATTTAATATACAGTTTTTAGAATATCTTTCTAATAACAAAATGCCAACCTTATTTGTAGCAGCACGAACTGCAGAGATTTGTGTTAGTACATCTCCACATTGTCTTTCTGACTCTATCATTCTTTGAATTCCCTTTACCTGGCCTTCAATTTTATTTAAGCGCCTAAGGATGTCTTTTTTAGTATCTTCACCATTTTTTTCAATATCTATTTTAACACCTCCGATACCCTATATGGGTATTGTTAAATTATATATATATTTCGTATATCCGTCAATATTGATAGAATAAGAATATAATGTAACGTATATACACTATCTGGTTTTGCTTTGAAAAATCAAATGTTAAAAGGAGTAAAAAATATGAATAAATTGAATTCTATTGATGCTTTATAAAAGAAAATAAATTTGTCATGGTATATTTTTCATCGAATGGTTGCAATGTCTGCGAGAATATTTCACCTAGGGTTGAAGAAATACTTAAAAAACATACTAATATTGTGCTTGGAGAAGTAGAAGTTCAAAATGTACTAAGAAGACATGTTGTACAATATATCCTGTAAATACAATATCTGATATAGCTATTAAAAATAATAAGTCTTAATTATTGTAATGATATAAATGATACATATTTAAATTTGTAGGTGAATATGGTTTAAATAACAATATAGAAAGTATAGTAGTATATTTTATGATTTCTAAATAGTGGAGGACAGTATGAATATTAAATATGAAGTGAAGGTTGAAAAAAAATTTGGAGAGGCAGTTGAAAGCCTAAAGAAGAGTTTATCTGTAAATAAGTTTGGAGTATTATGGGAACTTGATTTTAAGGATAAACTAAAAGAAAAGGGATTAGAGTTTGATACTAATTTTAAGATTTTAGAAGTATGTAATCCAGTTAAGGCAAAAGAGGTATTAAGCAAAAATATTGAAGCAGGATATTTCTTACCTTGTAAAATGGTAGTTTATGAAAAAAAAGGTTCTGTTTATATTGGAATGATTAAACCTACAGAGCTTATAAAAATGGTGGGTGATAAAGAACTTACATCTATAGCGAAGGATATTGAGAAAGTGCTTAAGAAATCTATTGATGATGCAGTATAAAATTTAAGGTTAAGTCTGAGATGAAAGAGAATTTGTTACTCTTGGAATTATTACGAGGTAAGATTATTGTAAACGATAGGGAGTTTTTAAAGAAAACCGCTGGAGTGTGACTTTGTCACTGAACTTTTTCTTATAAATGGGTATGCTATATATTTAGTAAAAATTTATTTATGAGGAGTTTAAATTATGTAATGAAAAAAATATAACTCAATCTTTAAACTCTAGAAAAAGAAAATTTAACTTCAGAATTTTACAAAACGGGTTTTGAAGAATTAATGCAGGATTTATCGGCTGTTTGTGACTGTGCTATAGTTTCTATAACACAGTCATTATTATGAACATAAGGTTTTTAAATAACTATTTTTTAAGATTTCCATTAAAGCCAGATAATCCATGATTCATATGATATATTGGGCCAAATTTGTTTTTTAATAATACATTAACTGCTTTAGGACTTCTACCACCTGATGCACAGTGCACTAACATTGGCTTACCACGAAATTTTTCTAACTCATTTATTCTAGAAGCAATTTCAGAGACAGGCATTAATTTAGAGCCATTTATATGTCCTGATTGGAACTCACCCTTACTTCTTACATCAATAATAATAAGGTCTTTGTTTTCTTTTATAATCTTAGTAGCTTCATCTCTAGAAACATTTTTTACATTTTTATTAAACTTAATCATTATTTTAGGATAAAGCATGTATCCTAGTACAAGAACAGTTATTATGGTTAATAAATTATTCATATTTTAAC
>DHIM01000113.1:0-2453 GCA_002403785.1 Clostridium sp. UBA4746 | reverse complement strand
TAAATTATTCATATTTTAACTCCTTTTAATTTTATATTTTAATATTTATCTGGAACTATATATTTTTTGGTTTCTAAAGAATTATTAGTTAACTTATACCCCGTATGGGTATATAATAACATTAATATCTAATAAATGCAATATGTAAATATATGAATTATTTATGTGCTAATTTTCTAATATTTAATAGGGAGATGCATCACAATGACATTAGAACAACTTTTAAGTCATGAAGAATCCAGTATTGAAAACATGGAAAAATACTTCGCTACAGTGGGACTAACCCATGTAAAAAAGAAAGATCTAGACATGATAATAGAAAAGTTTGGGCTTGTAATTTTTAAACTATATTGTTTTTCGGAAGTGTATAAAATCGTGCTAGAAAATGAAACCTCTCGTTCAATGCATCGATGGACTTATATTATTGGGACTATGACTATTTTATATACCATAATGACCTTTATAATGCTTATTAAGTAAGGAGGAGACATCAAATGCGAATAGTAAACTTCTTTGAAAATCATTCCAGCAATAAAGATTTCAAAAATATTTATATCCCTTTTATATGGCATGGCTTTTTCCTTGCACTAACTATGTCAATGATAGAAATGAATACGGTGCTCCCATCCTTGATTTCTAATCTAACCAGCAATACAGTTGCCTTTGGTGGCATATACTCAATTATGCTAGGAGCTCCTTTAGTTTTCAATATAATTTTCAGTGGTTTTCTTCAGCGTTTTCCATTAAAAAGAAAATTTCTAATACTAGGGATATATATGAGAAGTGTAAGTTTTCTTGGCATGGCTGCTGTTACTCTTCTATTTGCAAGAAACAATCCCACAGTTGCCTTAGTGAGTTTATATTTTTTGATTTTTCTTTTTTCCATAAGTGGAGGCTTTGCATCAATTGCTTATTCAGATATTATTGGTAAGCTTCTCCCTTCAGAGAAACGAGGAGGGCTTTATGCAGCAAAACAATTCTTTAGTGGAATTGCGGCATTACTTGGAGGATTTTTTATTGTTTGGGTCTTCAAACCAGGAAATTTAAAGTTTCCCATGAATTATGCAATTGGTTTTACAATAGGAGCCATTGGTTTAATGATTGGAGGTATGGGCTTTTTCGGGCTCAAAGAACCAGTTTCAAGAATAAAAAAAGAAGATCTGGTTATTAAAAGTAATTTCGTAAAGAACATAGTTGCAATACTCAAAGGTGATAGACCCTTCTTGAAATTTATATTGATTGAAAATATAACTAGCTTCAGCTTAATGATTATGCCATTTTATATGGTATTCATAAAGAATTCTTTTTCAAACTATATGGATTATCTAGGCGTATTTGTGATTGCACAAGTGGGTGGTAGTATAACCTCTAATTTTCTTTGGGCTTTTGTTTCCAGAAAATACGGTTCAAAGTCTGTAGTAAAGCTTTGTATTTTTATGGGTGCTATGATTCCTGTAGTAGCCTTGATTATTAAACCACTAGGGCCTATATGGTATATCATTGTGTTTTTACTCCTAGGCTTTATAACCAGTGGTAGAAATATTGGGTTTGAACCATATCTTCTTGATATTGCACCAAATGAAAAACGAACCATATATCTTGGTATTAGGGGAAGTTTGAATATACTGGTGGTGTTGCTCCCACTAGCAGGTGGAATATTTATAAATATTTTTGGATACTATTTAACCTTTGGATTAGTTTCTTTAGTTATGTTTGTTGTATTCTTATCAATGAAAAAATGAATAGAGGGTACAATGGCAACGGTGCGCTTGTACCGTAATGGGAAACGGAATAAATATACAGGTGACTTTCGCATAAAGGTTGCAGAAGAATTAATAAATAGTGGTCTTTCAAAACATGAGGTATGTTCTAAATATAATCTTAATGAATCTTTAGTTCTTATTAGTACACTTTTATTATCTATAACCCTCCTAAGCTTTGATTGTTTTCTAAAAATAGACGTACTTTCCCTCTCCCCTAAATAAGCATTTTATGATATTCTAATGTTTTCTCCTGGCGGAGAATTAATTTTGCGATTTAACATTTCTTTTGTTATCATTTCGCCCTTGCCACAGCAAGAGCCAATATTTATATCTATTCCTGTCTGCTTTTATAAATATGGATAAAAACTATTTTAATGGATATACTTTCAAATAAATATTATTTGGGAGATGAATCTATATGCCAGAAGTTGAAATATTAAAAATACTAAATTTAATTTGGGGGGCGAGCATTATATTATTATGTTTACTTATATTTGTTATAGAAGGGGTAATAACATATCATTTAAAATCTAGAAAAGTAGAGTTAGATAATTTGCATAAAGAAAATCTATAAAAGCTTATCGAACAAATAACATCTGTTCGATAAGCTTTTATTTTAAATGTTTTTGTAATATTCAGATTATTATAATTTTTCTATTTTCATCCATAATAGAAAGTTCGTATTACAGA
>DHIM01000062.1:17208-17356 GCA_002403785.1 Clostridium sp. UBA4746 | reverse complement strand
TTTTATAAAGCGTCTTCAAACCCTCTTACTGAGATGTAAATCCACACTTACTTGCTTTAGAAATACCTTTCCTCTATATTTTTCTAACGATACTTCGTCACCATCGATGTAGTTGCTTTGAAATAATAAATTGACATTTATTATCCCT
>DHIM01000062.1:13470-17028 GCA_002403785.1 Clostridium sp. UBA4746 | reverse complement strand
ATAAATTGACATTTATTATCCCTCCATTTTATACAAATTAAGACCATCTTTAATATTTTATAAATCGTAATTTGTATTTTCTAATAATTATTATTGTTGTAGCCTTGTAAAGTTATTCTATCATAAAATAGCGAATAGTAGAATAAAATATAAATTACATATTTAATACTAGTTCTAACTTTAATGTTACAAAGGGCATCATAATTAATGTGATTTATCAGTAGATGGAGCTTTAAAACTTTTTTCGAGTTTATCTACAACTTTAGTGTATTTATCTTTTTCATTAGTTGGAAATTTAAAAATAAAAGTATTAATTGAACCTTTTCCTACTACTTTTTTTTGATATACTATTTTATCTCCTTCAATATATGATATAACAAACCAATTGCCAGCTTTCACTTTATAATACATATTAGTATTCTTAATAGCTTTACTATATATTGAATTAATATTATCATTTGATGCGTTATTAGTTCCATATATCTGAAGTGAAACCTTTTTATCATCAGATTCTAACATATTTCCCTGACCATTTGCATGGTCATCAACTATTTTAAGATTATTAGGGTACATAATTGAATATAAGTATCTTTCATTATGATAATTTTTATATTCAAATACTTTTGATTGATCACTTTGAGATGCCTCATCTGCTATTTTTTTAGATTCAACTGCCTTTGCATCTAGTAATATTTTATCCGCCACTATTTTTGCATCTGCTATTTTTTTATCTGCTACTATTTTTGCATCTGCTATTCTTTTATCTGCTACCTGCTCCGGTGTTCCTGCTGTATTTTTTGCTGGTGCTGCTACTGATGAAGCTATGTTATATACAACCACTATCACAACTAATAATACTACAACTGATAGGCTTATCAGTGTTTTTAATGAATTTTTCATTTGTTTTCCTCCTCATATATGCCCCTATAGTTTTAATACCTCTTATGCCAGCACCAAGGTCTCTCCCATATCTAACACCAAAAGCATACGTTTTATATCTAGTTCAGTCTTACTAATTCTTTAACAATAATTATAACCTCTCATAATATTTCTATCTTTCTAAACTTAGTATACATTATTCTTTAGCCTTTCCAAAGTTAATAAGTTACATTTTAAAAAAATTAATGATAAATTTCGGACATTATATAAAAACCATGGCTGATAAACATCATGTATGGTTTTTAAAATTATTTTGGCTTATCCTATAATGTCAATAATATCATACCATTATTGGAACAAGATACCTACTAATGGTTTGTATATATAGTCGTATATGATAGAATTATAATAGGAAGGTGATGAAATGTCATATTTAGCTAGCGATAAAAGATACTTAACAATGAAATACAATAAATGTGGTAATAGTGGATTAAGACTTTCTGCAATATCCCTTGGATTATGGCACAGTTTCAGTGGCTCAGATTCCTTTGAAAACTCAAGAGCCCTTATTCATAAGGCTTTCGACCTTGGAATAACACATTTTGATATTGCCAACAACTATGGTCCTCCTGCTGGTTCCGCAGAAGAAAACTTTGGTAAAATCTTAAAACAGGATCTTACAAGTTATAGGGATGAACTTGTTATTTCAACAAAGGCTGGTTATACCATGTGGCCTGGTCCCTATGGTGATTGGGGGTCAAAGAAGTATTTAGTTTCAAGTTTAGATCAGAGTCTAAAAAGAACAGGTTTAGATTATGTTGATATCTTTTATCACCATAGACCTGATCCTAATACCCCTTTAGAAGAAACTATGTCTGCCTTAGATTTAATAGTAAAACAAGGAAAAGCTCTTTATGTAGGGTTATCAAACTATAAACCGGCTGAGACAAAAAAAGCTTCTGCTATACTTAAAAAATTAGGCACCCCCTGTTTAATTCACCAACCCTCTTATTCAATGTTTAACAGATGGATAGAAGATGGTCTTCAAGATATTTTAGATGAAGAAGGTATTGGTTCTATAGCCTTTAAGCCCTTAGAACAAGGGCTACTTACTACCAAATATTTAAACGGAATTCCTGGTGACTCTAGAGCTGCAGGTAATTCAGTTTTCCTGCATTCTAAAGATATTACTAATATTAAACTAGAAAAGGTTGCTAAATTAAACGTTTTGGCAATGGAACGTGAGCAAACTTTACCTCAACTAGCTTTAGCTTGGGTATTAAGAGGCGGACGCATGACTTCCGTTCTAATTGGTGCAAGCAAGATAAGTCAAATTGAAGATAACGTAGGTGCGCTTAATAATTTAGACTTTAGTTCTGAAGAATTGGAGCGTATAGAACAAATATTAGCAATGGAGTAAAAGGCAACACTTCACCCAAACTCTATTTGTATTTCTTTGGCATATATGCTAATACTACTATGTTTGGATTGAATTAATTAATGATGGAAACTAATGTTTTCGTCAGAATTTGGTACTGAGTTATTCTTTAAATGCTCCATTCCCTTACGTAAGTCACGAAGGAGTAAACATACCATATCACGACTTACACCGTGACGAATTAAAATACGTTGTACAGTTATATTTTGACGATTGCTTGGGAGTGGATACGAGGCAATTTGCCAACCATGCATTCTTAAACGATCAGAAAGATCATAAAGTGAAAATCCAGCAGTATTCTCATCCTTTAAGGCATAGCAAACTGCTGGTATGCCACCATTGCCATCATACAACATTTCCAATAAATCTATTTTTCTAAGCTCTTGACCTAAATACCGAGCAGTATTTGCACAGTCATTTTGAATTGCAGTGTAGCCTTCACGACCGTACCTTAAAAAATTGAAATACTGAGCTATTATTTGACCAGCTGGTCGTGAAAAATTCAAAGCAAATGTTGGCATTTGCCCTCCTAAATAATCAACATTAAATATTAATTCTTTAGGCAAATCTTCCACAGTTCTCCAAATAACCCACCCAACTCCAAGTGGAGCCATTCCAAATTTATGACCTGAGGCATTAATAGATTTTACTCTACGAATGCAAAAATCCCATTTTATATCTCTCTGAATGAATGGTGCAATAAATGCTCCGCTAGCTCCATCCACATGAATTGGGATATCTATTCCTGTTTCATTCTCAATCTCATCTAGGGCTTCAGATAGCTCCTGTACTGATTCATATATGCCAGTAAACGTGCTACCCAAAGTTGCCACTACTCCGATTGTGTTCTCATCGCAATAATCCTTTAATCGATCTGGATTTATACCTAGCTCATCTAAACTTAAAGGAACTTCTCTAATCTCAACATCAAAGTAACATGCAAATTTATGCCAACATATCTGTACTGGTCCGCATACAATGTTAGGATTACCCGTAGATTTTCCTTGTGCTTCAAGGCGTTTTCTCCACTGCCATTTAAGTGCTAAGCCACCAAGCATTGCCGCTTCACTAGATCCAGTTGTTGAACATCCAATGGTAGCTTCTTTTTCAGGAGAATGCCAAAGATTTGCTAAAATGCCAACACATCGCTGTTCAATTTCTGCAGTTTGTGGGTACTCATCTTTGTCTATCATATTTTTGTCAATTGACAAATCCATGAGATCACGAACTTCGTCTTCAAT
>DHIM01000062.1:10756-13346 GCA_002403785.1 Clostridium sp. UBA4746 | reverse complement strand
AGATCACGAACTTCGTCTTCAATATATGTAGTACAAAATGTCGCTAAATTTTGACGTGCATTTCCATCCATAAAAAGCTCGTCGTACACCAATTGACGAATTATCTTTGGATCGGAAGCTTTTTCAGGTAACTCATTTTTAGGAAGCAAATTCCCAGCTATTGTATTAGTATAAAGATCTCTATACCCTCCCTCATCTTCCTCATCTCTCTTTTTCTTATAACGATGTAATGTCATATTTTATTCCACCTCTCGTGCACTTAATTTAGTTTAACTAATAAATCTTCAATTAATACATATACAATAAAGAAATTATCTACTAAACTACTGTTAACTTATTATATTCTAAAAACAAGGTCAAATCCTACAAATTTAAAAGCCATAAATTATTTAATATACTTTCCTTAATTATTTTTATTATTTATTCACTTTCAAGTACTATTATCAGTATTTTCAATATAATAATAACGTAAAGATATTTAAAAAGATAACTATTTTTAAATTAGAATTCAATACTAAAGATACGTTAATATAATATATTATATTATATAACTTTTAAGGAGGATATTATATGTTTATAGCACAACCAAATGATTTTAATAAAGTACCAATTTCGAGTAGTGTTCCTATGTTTTCTGAATCTCAAACATTTTATAATCCAAGGTCTGGTATAGATGATGATTCAAGGCAAAAAACTATTACTAAACCACCTGTTGATAAATCGGTCACCCCGGCTACTTCCCCTTCAACCTCTGGTAATAATTCAGATCCTGAAATGTCACCTGCGACATCCATAATAAATAATCCACTATACACGCAAGGTTGGTTAATAGCACATATAGGTAAATATATAAAAATAGAGTTTTCAATTGGAAGCATGTTTATTGATAGAGAAGGTATTTTACAAGAAGTTGGAATTAGCTATATTATCATTAAAGAAGCAGGTACAAATGATATGGTAATGTGTGATATATACTCTATTAAATTTGTAACAGTTTATCATGATCAATCTAGTAAATGTGTGGTGTAACATAAACAGTATATATTAATTTTCACCTCCACTGTAAATATGATTAAAGTTGTATCAAATTGGTGTCAATGTTAACATATCATCTAATATATATTCATTAAAATAGACTTGTGATGTTATAGTACAGAATATAGTAACATTAAAATAATAGGAGGCGTTATATTATGGGAATAGATTTAGATTCTTTATATGAATTATATATGGGGTATATGGGATTTACAGTATCTAGAGTATTTACACAAGATAAGACCATTCTTACTGAGATACAATCTATTGCGACAGTTGAATTAAAAAAGAATGATTTCAGTAAAAACATTGAGTTTTCACCACATATCAATGCTGAAAATCATCCAGTAGATGATACCCGGTTTATAACATTATGGAACAACCTAATTGGATATAAAATTGATTCAGTGATTATACTAGAAACCCTGACTAGAAGCAGGCCTGTAAACAAAATGTTAAAGGTGGCGTTTAAGGCTAGTGATGGAACTAAAGTAATAGAGTTTAATGAGGATGGAAATATTGCTTTAAAAAGATAAATAAAAATAATTTCTAAATATAAACTGTTTTAAGGAGGGGTTTGTTATATTTAAAACGCTTAACTTAAGTTATCCTAGAAAAATAGTAATTAATAAGATTAATAATTTTATTTTTGAATCAAAGCTAAAAGATATTAGACTTAATAAATATCATAAAATAATAGGCTATACTATAGGAATAATTTTTCTTAGTCAACAGATTGTATATGCAAATCCCTCGTTAGGAAAAAGTAACGAAGTAATTGGATTTTTAAATAATTATGGTCCACCGTTATTTCTTACCACAGGGGAAATTTTAAAATTAAGTTATGCAAAAAAATTATACAACAAAAATTTCTTAATCCCCCACCATTAAATAAAATAAGGTAACCCATTAATTTTCTAATGGGTTACCTTATTTTTAAAGAGATATATTTCTGTCTATAGGTTGGGATAAGGTTATAAAGGTATCCGTACTTTGAACTCCCGATATTACTTGAAGCCTATTCATTAGTAAATCCTGGAGATTAGAAATGCTCTTGCACATGACTTTAATGAAAATAGAATATGCACCTGTAGTGTAATGTAGCTCTACTATTTCTTTTATTTCTTTCAATTGTTCTAATACATCAGGATATGAAGATGCTTTGTTAAGAAAGATTCCAATAAAGCAACATACATCATATCCGAGTTTACTTGTATCTAATATAAGTCTTGTACCTTTGATTAATCCCATTTCTTGCATTTTATTCATTCTGACGTGAATTGTGCCTCCACTTACATGACAGTGCCTCGCAATTTCAAGATAAGGAGTCCTGGAGTCTTTAATTAAAATCTCTAATATTTGATAATCTAATTCATCTAAACCAGGAATATTTAATTCCATAACATCAACTCCTAATAAATTGATATAAATAACTTAATAAAATCAACAATATTCTATACTTTATATCATTATAACAAATGAATTAGCGAATAAGCAAAAAAGTCATAAATAAATTTATTATTTTAACAATATGATAATAAAAGCAGTCTTAAAT
>DHIM01000062.1:4487-10669 GCA_002403785.1 Clostridium sp. UBA4746 | reverse complement strand
GTCTTAAATTGCTAATTTTATAAAAATAATAAATTTCCTTTAAATATATTGCAATAATTAGCTAGATGTATTATTATATTGTCAATGGATCAAATACGAATAAAAATTTATTAGGGGGAATTATAATGGCAGAATTAATAAAAGAAGAAAAAGAGATATTAGATAAAGCAGTGGGCATGATTAAAAATAAAAAAATTAAGGATATCTTATTCGTTCAGCAGTCAGTTTTAAAAGCTGTAGATGAATTTATGTATAAGAGAAGAATAACTAGGATATTACCTCTTATGATGTCACCTATTACAGATACTTTAAACCATAGTGTTGAAGAATGCGAAATAAGTTATAACAAACAAACATTTAATGTTATGAAATCAATGATATTCCACAAACAGATGACAATGTTAAACGCAGATATTGATAGTCTTTATATAGTATCTCCTAACATAAGACTTGAAATGGCAACTAGAGGAGATTCAAGACATCTATTCGAATTTACTCAAGTGGACTTTGAATTTAAAGAAGGTACTATGGAAGATGTACTTCAATTTATAGAAGAAATCATAACCTTTATATTTAAATTTGTGAAAGAAAACTGTATTCCAGAGTTAACAAGACTTGGAGTAGGAACTGATCATCTTAATTTAACTGGACCATTTAAAAAATATACAACAGATGAAATGCAAGCAAAATATGGTGATGATTTCGAGGCAGAAGCTTCAAAAGCAGCAACAGAACCTTTCTTCTTAACAAACCATAAGAGAGAATTTTATGATGCTGAAGATTTAGATAACCTAGGAACTTATAGAAACTATGACCTTATTTGGCCACTAGGATTTGGCGAAGGTTTAAGTGGAGGAGAAAGAGAATTTTCACTAGATCGAATTCTTTTAAGAATGAGAGAACTAGCAACTGATGAAAATGCATTTAGATATTATATAGAACTTGCAAAACAAGGTGAACTATTTAAAACTGCTGGAGCCGGTTTCGGAGTTGAAAGAATAACTAGATTTATTACTCAACAACCTGAAGTTAGCGATGTTACATTATTCTGTAGAAAACCTGGACAAAAATATATTTTCTAATTTAAAATAAAATTGTTAATGTTTATCTCAAAATGTACCATATCAAAATATTGTATTCTAACAATAAGAGGAATCAACATGATAAAGGGAGTAAATTTGTTATTCAAATTTACTCCCTTTATCAACTAATAACATATAACTACAATTTCATTTAAGATATTTAGTAAAAGTCTGAAATGTTTTACTTGTTATTATCTACCATATTTTTTTCAGCTGCTTCTACCATTCTTCTTACCATTTCCCCACCGACATTTCCAGAATTTTTTATTTTATTTACAACATTACTAGGAACATCTCCCATATTTACATCATTGCTTATAACATTATCTAATGACATATCACTGGCTACTTCCATTTTAAATTTTTCAAGTTTTCCCATTGCTTCTGGCACTAATGTTCTTCTACTCATTTTACTACCTCCCTATAATTTTACATTGTAGATTTAAAAGATATACTTTATATGATTTTGTTCTTTATATTATATATCTATAAGTAGTATTTTTAAAAACCGACTTTTTATTCATTATATATACTTACATTTTTATTTTATTTTATTTTTATAACCATCCTTAGACCTGAAAGTTAGACATACAAAAAACCACCTTCATAAAGGTGGCTTTTTGTACTATAAATATTTATTATTTATATTGCTGAAACCTCAATTGCTTGAAGTCCCTTAGGTCCTTCTTCTGTTTCAAATTGAACGTTTTGACCTTCTTCAAGACTTTTTCCTGAATCATTTCCTTGAATTCCAGTTGTGTGAACAAAAATATCTTTTTCACCTTCAACTTCAATAAATCCAAAACCCTTTTGTGTGTTAAACCATTTAACTGTTCCTGTTTTCATTAATAAACCTCCAAATACAAAACACCATTATTTATGATACACTAATTTTGCATCAATAGTGTTACATAACAATATACCATAACATTGACTAAATATCAACTTTCTTTACAATAATAGAGTTTCCCCCTACAAAATCTTCCAATTAGCCTATTCTTTAGCTTGACTTAATCATGCTTTAGCTTGACGCAATCATGCTTTAGCTTGACTTAATGCATCTTTAACTGCACTAATAATTCCATTACTACTGTAAGTAGCTCCTGAAACTGTGTCCACTGTTGTTGATTGTGCTGAAATTATTTCAGAACTTATTGAACTTTCTGCTCTTTGATAAAAATTAGGTGTATCTTGATTTGATACTGTAGAAACTTTAGTAATTTTATTATTTTTTATTGTAACTGACATTTCAGTTGTACCGCCTCTAAACCCAGAACCAGATCCTGTATACGTGCCATCTTTATAGCTACTCTGGCTTGAAGACGTTGAGCTACCACTTGTATTTGTATTGTTATTACTTGAACTTTGTGAACTATCTGTTGCATTGCTGCCTGAGTCAGATGTATTGCTATTTGAGCTTGCTACTGCATTACTAGTATCTGAAGTACTACTATTTGAATTTGATGCCACATTACTTGCATTACTTACATTACTTGCATTAGTCGTACTTGAGGAAGCGGTACTTGCTGATGAACTTGTTTCTGCTTTCTTTAATGCTTCCTTAGTTGCACTAATAATTCCTTCGCTGCTATAAGTAGCCCCTGACACTGTGTCGACTGTTGTTGATTGCGCTGAAATTATCTCAGAAGTTATTACACTTTCTGCTCTTTGATAAAAATCAGGTGTATCTTGATTTGTTACGGTGGAAACATTAGTAATTTTATTACCTTTTACTGTAACTGATATTTCAGTTGTACCACCGCGAAAACCTGTACCTGTTCCAGTATACGTTCCATCCTTATATTTTTGAGAGGTACTTTTTGTACTAGCACTTATAGATGTACTGTTTGCTGTGGTTAACCCACTTTCAGCTAGTACTGTTCCTCCTAAATTGTTAATAGCATATACTCCTACCATAGCAGCTATTGCCAAAGAACTAGCCAGTTCAGGATTTATTTTTTCGCCAAGAATATCTACCTGAGTATTATTTCTAGGACATGTTTCAATACACTTGAAACAGTTAATACAATCACCACCACATACACTTTTAACTTTATAAAGTGGTAATGCCATTGAACAACTATTTGTACACAATCTACATTTTCCGCATTTGTCAGTTGGCTTTTTAATCTTTAGTATTCCTATTCTAGAAAATATATTGAATACAGCTCCTAAAGGACATAAATATCTACAGAAAAATCTTTCTACAAAGAAAGCTCCTACTGTTATTAAAAGTAAAAGTATAAATCCAATACTATAATCAGATAATACTTGAGGAAAATTGGTTATTTGTGCAAACGCATCCCATGGACTAGTAGTTTCAAAGATTTTACTACTCGCTGTCCATACAACAACCATAAGTAATAGTAAAATGATATATTTAACATATTTTAACGCAGCATCTGCTTTTTCATTCACTTTAAAATCAATCTTAAATACATTTTTAGACAGTAAATGAAGGAAATCATTATAGGTTCCAAAAGCACAAACCCAACCACAGAAAAATCTTTCCAGTACAATAGTTATAATAATAGCTGTTAGGAACTCAATCAAACTAGGAAAAGCTGCAATGAAATTGAAATTACCTTTAATGATCATTTGATAAATGCTTTTAAATTCTGAAAAGGCTAATATAAACAAGCCCGGTGATAAGACGAATAAAATTAATTGTATTATATGTCTAAATATTTGTATTTTCTTTATCTTCTTTTTCATTCTTGTATCTCCTCATAATTCCTTATTTTTTATATACAAATTCGTTACTCGTAAGTGTAAAGTTCTCTCTCATGCCTGATGTAACATAAACTTCTTTACTTTTAGTTATAAAAATGGCATCTACACCCTTTATTTCTTCTATTAACCTAATGGCCTCATGTACCCCCATAATATATACACCTGTCGATAATCCATCTCCATCTATAGAATTATCCGAGATTATTGTAGCACTTATAATGTCACCAACAGATGGGTACCCTGTACTCGGATTTATTATATGATGAAACCTTTTACCATCCTTTTCAAAATATCTTTCATAATTTCCAGAAGTAACTACAGATTTATTAACTACCCTTATAGTTAAAGCAAATTCGCCACGTGTTTTAATTGGATTTTGAATTCCAACACACCACGATGTTCCATCCTCTTTTGTGCCAAGGACTAATATGTTTCCTCCAAGATTTATGAGAGCACTCTTGATCCCATTTTTAAGTAATATGTTTTTTACTTCATCTGCTGCATATCCTTTAGCAATACCTCCAACATCTATCTCTTGTTTCTCATTTTTTAAAAGTATAGAACTAGTATTTTTATCTATTACTATATCCTTATAATTTACGAATTTGAGTTTTTCTTTAATTTCAGTAATATCTGGAACATGTTGATCAACTTTACCAATACCCCATAAGGCAACTAAAGGCCTAATTGTTATATCAAAAGCTCCTTTTGAAAGTGAGCAGTATTTTATAGCTTCTTGAATAACATAAAAGGTATCATGGCTGACTATCTGCGACCCTTTTCCAGCTATTTTATTTATTTTTGAAATTTCGCTAGACTCTTTGAAGACAGACATTTTATTATCTATTTCGTAAAGCTTCTTAATTGATTGTTTAACAGCTTTATTAGCATTTCTTCCATATACTTTTAGTTGATTTGAAGTTCCAAGCGAGTAAAACTCTTTTACTACACAAATTTTTTTATTGTTTCCATTTATAAATATAATAATTAAAACGATGCATATCAGTAATGACATTACAATTAGTGCATTCTCAATAGTAACCACCATGTCCATCACCCCTCCTTATAATTGTTTTGTTTAAAATTAATTAATAACATACTGACTATAATATATTATAAAACTTAACCTTACCTTAAAATTTGTTGAAAATCTTCTGAGAACCATGTGAACATTTAACTAACTTTTTTGTAAAATGAACTTTTTACTACTAAAACTAATATTTTTTTAATTAAAGGTAGGCTCTCACTAAAATAATCACTTTGTTTCCTTTCTATGTATTTATAATAGCAAACAACTATGTATCAACTATCAAATAATTATGTGATTTTTGTATTATTTCTTTTAGCTTATATTCCACTAAATAAAAAGCATAAAAAAAAGAAGGTCTCTATAAACCTTCTTCTAAACTGAAATTCTACTTTGGATTAATATTATATTTAATATGATTTAATAAAATTATAATCTCCCCAAACCCAACAAATAAAATTCCACTTAGAAATGAAGAAACCATAATTACAATTCCATATACCCACCTTAAAGGATTGGGATTTGATAGTACACTACTCGCAGGCACTGTTAATAAAGATCCAATAGTTAAACCACCTAATATACCTACACCCATTATAATCCAACCTATTAATTTTAGTGTACTTCCTATTGGATTTTTTTTAACATTTACTACATCATTATTATCTAATTGTTTTTTAATTTCTAAAATTTCATTAAGATTACTCATATATTATTTCTCCTTTTGATTTTTATATAATGTTATAAAAAATATAAATAAAGATATCATACCAAACAAATAAAAAATTCCAAATACTTTACCTATTCCATCTGCATTTATGAATGTATAGTAAATCTCAGATAATATCATTAAAAATGTTCCGATTGAAGCAATTAATGTTGCTTTTTTTAGTTTCAAATTTAATCATCTCCCATAATTTGTAGTATTCCCTGTAAGAAATTCTATAAATGTATTAAAAATCCTTTAATTAGGTTTTACAAAAAAAGAATGCACCGAATGATAACTATATAGCAATTGCATCTGGACTACTTATAGTAATGTTGATTGTATATGCTATTTTAGCTTTGCAAATCCTTACTTTGTCGCTTTTACTCTAACTAGTAATAACTATGTTTATTCGCTCATATATTGTATAAACAGGGAGGGATAAGGTGAGCAATGAAAATATGAATTTTAAAGTTATAAAAAAAAATACTAAAAATACGAAAACAAATTTTATTAAATATATTATTAAAAAAGGTAGAAATATTGGAATATTTTTTTGTATTTTTTCTTTATTAATTATTTTATTAGTAGGCTTAATTTCACCTAATAGTGCTATAGTAGACAGTACAGGAAC
>DHIM01000062.1:3939-4364 GCA_002403785.1 Clostridium sp. UBA4746 | reverse complement strand
CCTATAGTAGACAGTACAGGAACCACAATAAATTATTTTTATGTCACTGTTATTAATAACGCAATATCCGCAATTAATTGTTCAAGCAAAAAATCACAGTCTACTAAAAAGGAAAATAGCATAAACTCACCAACTTTATCATTTTTAGGAGTAAATATGGTAAATCCTATATTAATAATAGTAAAAGGAATTGCATATTTGGTTAAAAATAAAGTTAGTACTGATGAAACTAATGCGAGCAATGCTGAAAGAAATTCAAATGAATTTAGTATTAATCCTTTTGATTTAGGAGATAATCAAGTAATTAAGACTGTATCTACAGTTAATGACTCTAATGTGATATCAGCCATTTATAATCCTGCACTAAAAGGAACTTTAAACAAATCTAAACCACGAGTGCTAATATACCATTCTCATACCTCAGA
>DHIM01000062.1:3476-3742 GCA_002403785.1 Clostridium sp. UBA4746 | reverse complement strand
ATATACCATTCTCATACCTCAGAGGCTTATGCCGTGTCAGACAAGGATACATCTAAAACTAACAGTAGTTCGGATCAAACAAGAAATGTATGTGCTGTAGGAGATGTATTGGCCAGCGACCTAGAAAAAAATTATGGTATTTCAGTTATACACGATAAGACCGTAAATGATAAACCTGATTATACTAAAGCTTACAAAAATTCTAGTATTACTTTAGATAAATATTTAAAAACATATGAAAAATTTGATTTAATTATAGATTTACA
>DHIM01000062.1:548-3253 GCA_002403785.1 Clostridium sp. UBA4746 | reverse complement strand
ATTATAGATTTACATAGAGATAGCGTTGAAAATAAAAATACAGTAACATCTAAAATAAATGGTGAGAATGTTGCTCAATTTGGATTTGTAGTAACAGATAAAAACCCTAAATATGCTAAACAAAAAAAGTTAATAGATTCCATGATAGGAATATCAAATAAATTATACCCCGGTCTTTTAAGAGTCAAACCAATTATTACTTATCATTGGGGAATTGGTTTTTACAGCCAAAACAAAAGTAATAATGCAATGCTAATTGAAGTAGGCACATATACTAATAATGTTGTCGAAGTAAAAAATACTGCTAAATATTTATCTAGAATTATTGCAGAGCAATTAAATGGCAAAAAATAAATAAGGGTAGGCACTTTTGTCCATGGTGCCTGTCCTTATTTATTTGTATTTTTACAATTTAACCTTAAATATAGCACATTACAGACAATTTTTTACTTATATTTTATCAACCAACCTTATAGGTATGTACCCTTTCTTCATTAATTTACTTTTAGATCGTACATCTTTTCTTGCAACTGGTATTGGCTCATAAGGCGATACTGTTGATATATTCTGTTCATATACGTTTAGATTATTACTGTTTTTCTCTTCAGAATTTATATACAACATAATATGTCCCTTGCCCTTCCCATCATCTAAAAGTAAAGCATCTGTAGGCCTCAAATCATCCCAGGAAACTCGGCATACATATTTATTTCCTATTTTACTACCATTTTTAATATCATTATAAAGAGAAAGAGTAGTCTGCCTCTTTATGCCCCAAGCTGTACTAACTAAACCAGAACAGTCATTACCATATAGTGTCTTACTGTTATTAATCTTAGATAGAAAGTTATCCGGAGATGACGCCTGATATAAACCCATACTATATGGAACCCCTGTATAAGTTGTCCCTTTAATAAAAATATACTTACAACTCTTATCACTTAAATTATAATCAGGGGTCCATTTTACTTCGGTCATTGCCTTTGCTCTGTTAAGAATCTCTTCCTTTAAAACATTAGACTTACTTCCATCTTTAGTTTTGACTTTAGTGATATTAGAACCTACTTTTGTGTTATAAGTTATGTCGTTATCACTTAAAGTAAAAGACGAAGTTTTAGCTACATTATCTAGCTTCTCTAGCTTTGTACTTTTAATATTGGAGTTATGTACAGTTATAACTATACTAAAAACAAATAGAAACAAAACTGTTACAATAAATATATCTGATGTTTTTCTGATACCTTCGGTTTTCATGTTTATTTCACCACCACTTTTAAAACGTATATAATAAGTATTATGCGATATGTTGTAAAATATTCCAACCTTAATGAAATAACTATAGGACGTATTAACTGTTCCCTATAGAATAAGCATTAAAAATAAGTCTGCTCTATAGTATCAGCCTACCATTAGCACCCTTCGAGCATATCTTAATTACTATTGTGTTATATTCAATATTTAAAATTAATATATATATCATTTGTGTCATAAGCCATATCAAATTACTTGATTCACTTTCATAATGATGTTAGTATAATATAATACTGTATAATTATATTTCTAAAAAATAAACAAAGTGGAGTGATGAAATTGGAATTTAATTTTGATAAAAATTTAAACTTTGCTACAGAGATGACTGTAACTAGCAGTGATACAGCAAATTCTTATGGATCCGGAAATTTAGATGTTTATGCTACTCCAGCTATGACCGCTCTTATGGAGAATGCAGCAATGAACTGCGTTCAACAAAAGCTACCTACTGGTTTTTCAACAGTTGGTATAGCGATTAGTGTTAAACACATGAAAGCAACTCCTATTGGTGTAAAGGTTAGAGCCGAGGCTTTATTAGAAAAAACAGAAGGCAAAAAATTATTTTTTAGGGTAGAAGCCTATGATGACTTGGGTAAAATAGGTGAGGGAACTCATATAAGGTACATAGTAAATTCTGAAGATTTTGTAAAAAAAACAGTACGTTAAATTATTTTTAATATAACAAAAGACTGTAGTTTCTAGTACAGTCTTTTGTTATACTAAAAATCAACACTTTATAAACATAAAATTCAGTTGTATATCCAAATGGTATTAAAGAATTGTTTAAATCGTGTGAAATAAATGTATGTATGTATGTATGTATGTATGTACGTATGTATGTGTAAAGATTTGAATTTCTTATCTCTCAAGGTGGGGTAATATCAATTTTATAACTGCTTCGATAACATTAATTTCCTTTTTAGAACATTTATTAATTAACGCATGTAGCGAATCATGATTTGAATTAATACTGACTGGTTCAAAAAACAAATAATCTATGGAAATATGTAAACATTCACAAACGTTTAATAATGTACTTACGCTCATTTTTCTTTCTCCTCTTTCAATTTGTCCTAGATAATATGGTGAAATATCTAAGAGTTCTGATAATTTTTCTCTAGACATATCAAATTTTTCTCTTTCACTCCTTATTCGACTTCCAATTTTTACATAGTTAATATCATTTTGCATAATACCCCCCCTTTATATGCTAATATATATCTACTAATTAGCTAAATCGACTTACTAAATTAGGTTTAGCATTCTCAATTAAGCACCTATTATAGGTTATCATATTTTAATGTAGTTTTAAACTTTTTTCATCAGTATTCTACTTAGAAGGGTGTATATTATGAAATAATTATGAATTAGTCATTAAGAATATTACAAAATTC
>DHIM01000062.1:0-298 GCA_002403785.1 Clostridium sp. UBA4746 | reverse complement strand
GTCATCAGCAATGATTATGTTTACTTTTGAGTCATCCATACTTGTAATCTCCTATAAATATTTATTTAATGTTCCAATATATATAAATTAGACAAAATATTGGTAAATCCTCTTGTTTTTAAAGTATATCTGAAAACATTGTCGTAATTAATAATATTATAGAGTCGTCTTGCCATCTTATGTATTTTTTTAAGATGAATTCATATAAAAAATCAATTATTTTTAATCTCATTATAAATTTAAAAAATCATAATTATCAACTTTAAAAATTCATTATAAAAATTACTAATTAAAATTA
>DHIM01000330.1:3064-3391 GCA_002403785.1 Clostridium sp. UBA4746 | reverse complement strand
TCAGGCAGACAATTAACGAAGTTCGGTAATATAACGTTAGGCGACAGACCACGTTTAAGTATTGTTAGATGCTTAATGAAGGGGAGAGGATTCTATTGAAGAGATTAATTCCGGTGGTTAGCGTTTTAATTATCTTAGTGGTAGTCTACGTATATACTTTTCAATTAAGCCAATTCGCAAAGACCCCCGAAGAAGCTTTGATAAAGAATGGTATGAACATATCTCGAATAGTTTACGAAGAGAAAGTTAAAGATGGCGTAGTTGTTTTTTTATTAAAGAGTATCAACAATGATAGCGATTATATTTCTTCTGCTCAATATGTTAAAC
>DHIM01000330.1:1140-2957 GCA_002403785.1 Clostridium sp. UBA4746 | reverse complement strand
GCTCAATATGTTAAACAAAATTTATTTGGATGGAAACGGATCTGGGGAGGAGAGCATTCTGGAAATATTACTCAAAGTTTTACGAGTCAATATTTTGATTATGTAAAAGATACCCCGTTTCCGATGATTTTTGGAGAAGTTAAAGATCCAAAAATAGGTCATATAATGATTAAAGATATTGACAACAACAAAGAAAAGGAAGCGCAAATAGTAGGAAATGTATCTAATAGAATGTGGTTTGTATCCTTGGATATGAATGATGGGCCTCGTTTCAAAATTTCAGCGCTGTCAAATGCGAATGAAGTTTTAGAATCAGAAGACATCAGAACTGATTTAAATCAATATACGGTTAAAAGATAGGTCCGTCGCCTAACAGCGGATTCCCAACACTTGGTAATATGCATGTGCTATGGCGCGTCGGGAATACGCGGAACGTTATGTGAAAGATGGCGTAACGTTGTTTTACTCTGAGGTGTTATTGAAGAATTCTGATATAATTTTTAAGGAGTGATTTTTTAATGGAGGATAAAATTCAGTTAGCTCTACAATTATCAGAGGAACTGCTTACTGGAATTGAGATGGAAACATTAAGTACAACATCAATAGCTCTTCGTTGTTTGAGGTTAGCTCGTCTAATGTCAGATAAAAAATCTGTTCAGTGGCTTCAATATGAAACTTCAGGTTATCCAAGAACAAAAGATGGGTTTATAGAAAATGAATCATTTCAAATAGGTTTTGATAATGGTCGTGGATATTATTCTGAAGAAGATAAAAAACGAAGAATATTTACTGAATTGGCGAGCGAGCTAGAGTCATTAATACAATCAAATGAAGCTGCAATAGGAGCCCTCACGACTCAAGGGGCATCAGTATCAGGTGATTATTCTGTAATTGCGTTGGGTAATTTAAGTCGTTCTGTTCAACAGCATACTAGTGATATTATCCAAAACATTAAGAAATCTCACCGAAGTCTTTCAATATTGCGTGGTAGGTATTACGCCTATACTTTATCAGTTAATATGGAGCTGAAGTTTTCCCAAAAAGTTGAAGAAATATTTCATTCATATAGAAGTACAATAGATAGTAAATTTATTGAACTAGCCCCAAAATCAATAAAAATGTTAGATGCATCTTATGAGAGACTTTCCTCTACGAATACAGAGAGTTGGTCTCAAGCATTGGCTTCTTGTAGAAGGGTTTTTCAAGAAATAGCGGATGCACTATTTAATATAACGTTCAAGGATTATAAAGATCAAATTTATATAACCAAATCAAAAAAGAGTCTAAATATTACCGGGGATAATTATCTTAATAGAATATATGCAGTTATCGACGATATACAATCTTCAGCTGCAAATAATACATTAATTGGGTCACATATTTTGTATATTATTGACTGGGCAGAGAATTTACACAGTTTACTCTGTAAAGGGGTTCATTCAGAATTAACATTTGAAGAAGCAAGAAGAGGTATCCTTCACACATACATGTGTCTGGGGGATATTTCCCAATTAATTATTGAAAATGAGATGGTTTAATAACGAATTTCGGTCTGACTTTTGTGGTACGCCATCCATCACATAACAGGGCATTCACGAAACTTACCAAGATGAATGTTATTGGGACGCTTCGTGAATGCCCAAAACGTTAAGCGAAATCTAATTTCAGTTTATTTATATGATAGAAATAAGGATAGATATAAAGTTGTATTTGGGAGGAGTATCATGGATAAGCGGTATCAAGTGTTTGTTAGTTCGACTTTTAAAGACCTAGAAGAAGAACGGCAAGAAGTCATGCAAGCACTACTAGAGTTAGAC
>DHIM01000330.1:0-1073 GCA_002403785.1 Clostridium sp. UBA4746 | reverse complement strand
GCACTACTAGAGTTAGACTGTATACCTGCAGGAATGGAACTTTTTCCTGCAGCAAACGAAGACCAATGGACATTAATAAAAAAAGTTATTGACGATTGCGATTATTACATTGTTATTATCGGTGGACGATATGGGTCAATTGGTCTCGATGGTTTAAGTTATACAGAAATGGAATACAGGTATGCATTAGATAAACAGAAACCGATTATTGCTTTTCTTCATAAAAATCCTGGAGAGCTGCCATCAAATCGAACAGAAGAAGAAAAGGAAGGAAAAGAAAAGCTGAATATATTTAGGAATTTTGCTCAAAAGAAAATGGTTAGATTCTGGAGTACTCCTTCAGAGTTAGGATCAGTTGTTTCAAGGAGTATTATTAATCTAATAAAAACAAATCCTGCTATAGGTTGGGTTAAAGCAAATATGGTTCCCGATGAAAGTTCTCTGCAAGAAATCCTAAAACTAAAACGAAGGATTGAAGATTTAGAAAATCAATTACAGGAATCTGGTAGCAAAGCACCAGAGGGTACTGAATTACTGTCTCAAGGAGAAGATACATTTGAAATTAGTTATTCTTTTAAGGCCGTTAAAGATAGGAACATTGTATTTGGAGATATTTATAAAAGTAGTTTTATTACAAGCTGGAATGACATCTTTTACTCAATATCTCCATTAATGATTGATGAAATAAGTGAAGAAGGATTAAGAGAGGGTATTAATTTATTTATTCGAGATATGCAAAAAGAAGATTTTAAAAAGGATGATACGTTAAAAAAGTACAATAAATATGGAGAATTTAAGATAACAAATTCAGAATTTCAAACAATTAAAGTTCAGCTAAGAGCTTTAGGACTAATTTTAAAAAGTAAAAGAGCCCGTAGTGTTAAAGATACTGGAACATACTGGTCTCTTACTCCTTATGGTGATAACGTAATGACAAAACTACGCGCAATTAGAAAGATCGTTCAATAAATTGTGTAGAGAAGTGTAATCTAGGACTTCGCTTAACAGAGGGTTTGCAACATCGGAGCGAATATGAACGTTGTAACCCGACGTCGCAAACCCTCGGGACGTTA
>DHIM01000292.1:8698-11621 GCA_002403785.1 Clostridium sp. UBA4746 | reverse complement strand
TCCCCCCAATGATAATTAATTATGCTATTATGTAAATTTTAACAAATGATATAATAGCATAATTGAAAGATAATTAAATATAATATAATAGTATATTTTATATTTAAAATACAGTAATGAAGTGTAAATAACGCAGTGATTATAACACTTTGTAAACTCTATGTAAATAGTAAATAACCCATTCATGCAACATATCTATGAACTAAATTAACAAAATATAGTATTAATGACCAAATCGCTTTTTTATTTGCACAGCTAAAGTTATTATGATAAAGTTTTAACTAAAGAAGTGGAAAATAATATAGTGCTAAAATGACAGTGTAAATAACATGTTAAATTATAAAAGATAATGTTTTAATATTAAGTGCCTTAAACTATGATGTTTATAAAAAAGTCCTATATATAATAATAATAATTCTTAAAATTAAGGGGGAAATATTATGAGTGAAAAGAAAAGAATAGCTATTCTTGGCGGAGGTTATGGGGGAGTATTAACAGCAAAAAAACTTGCTAAGAAGTTTAAAAAAGATGAAAACGTTGAAATTACTCTTATAGACAAAAAACCATACCATACTTTACTTACTGAGCTTCACGAAGTGGCAGCAGGAAGGGTAACAGAAGATTCAATTAGAATTGATCTTAAAAAAATATTTGCAAAAAGAAAAGTTGAGGTTATACTTGATGAAATTATTGATTTAGATTTTAAGAATAATAAATTAAAATCTGAAAATAATACCTATGAATATGATTATCTAGTTATTGGTGCTGGATCTAAACCAACTTATTTTGGCATAAAAGGTGCAGAGGAATACTGTCATAAATTATGGTCTTATGAAGATGCTGTAAATTTAAAAGAGCATTTTCTTCAAATGTTCAGAAAAGCTGTGAAAGAACAAAACAAAGAGGAAAGACAAAAATTATTAACTTTTATTGTTGTTGGTGGTGGATTCACTGGTGTTGAAATGATGGGTGAATTAGCAGAGTGGAAGGAAAGGTTATGTAAGGAATTTTATATAAGCGATGAAGAAGTAACGTTAATATTAGCAGATGACTTACCTAAAATATTACCTAATTTCCCGGACAAGTTAATCGCAAAAGCAAAAAAAAGGCTTAATAAATTAGGGGTTAAAGTGCTTACTAAAGCTGGTATAACGGAAGTTACCAAGGATTGTGCTACAATAAGAAATAATGGAACCGTTAATACCTATACAGTAATTTGGACAGCTGGTGTTGAAGGCTCAGATATTATTGGTAAAATGGATATACAGCAAAAGGGTAGGAAAAGAATTGCAACTGATGATAAGTTGCAGTCATTAGATTATAAAAATGTTTATGTTGTTGGTGATAATATCTTCTTTATTCCTGAAGGCGAGGAAAGACCTCTACCTCAGATGGTAGAAAATGCAGAAGCTTCTGCTGAGTTAATTGCCCATAATCTTTATAGCGATATAAAAGGCGGCGATAAGAAAGCTTATAAACCTACATTCCATGGTGCAATGGTATGCATAGGTGGTAAATATGGCGTTGCAAACATTGGAACAGGGAAAAAATTCTATGCCTTATCTGGATTCTTAGCATTATTTGTTAAACACTTTATAAATATTGTATACTTTGTCCAGGTTGCTGGATTTAACAAATGCTGGTCATATTTACTACATGAAATTTTCCATGTTAAAGATAATAGAAGTCTTGTGGGTGGATATTTTTCAAAGTCATCTCCAAACTTTTGGCTAGTAATACTAAGAATGTTCGTTGGTTACAAGTGGTTATCAGAAGGGCTTGCAAAATTACCTAGTATAATAGCTGATCATAATAAAATATTCTTAATACCAGCTCCAGTCGTTGATGGAGCAACAGCAGCAACAGCTGCTGCTGGAGCAAAGACTGCTGTTGCTGCGACGACAACAGTGGTAGGATTGCCTGTGCCGGATTTCATAGCAAAAATAGTTAAATGGTCTATGGATACTTTCTTTTATACAGGAAACGGTGGATATACAACTTTAGCTACAGTTTTTCAAACAAGTATGGTAATTGCAGAAATATTGGTTGGACTACTATTAATAGTTGGATTATTTACTGCATTAGCTTCTCTTATGTCAATTGCAATGGGTATGATGATTTGGACGTCTGGAATGGCTCCTACTGAGATGTTATGGTACTTAGCTGCAGGAATAGCCCTTATTGGTGGATCAGGAAGTACATTTGGATTAGATTACTATGTGTTACCAGTTTTGAAAAAGTACTGGAAGAGAATAGGATTTGTTAAAAAATCTTATCTGTATGTTGATTAATCACTTTGTTTTAATAGAAGTGTTGTAATTAAAATTGAATTATTTTAAAACCAAATGTCCTTTTAAAATAATTAAAAGGACATTTGCTTTTATAGTTGAATATGTATAATAGGCAATTATTATTTGCTTAATAAAAGAGAAAATGTTATAAAAATAATTGGACATAGGTGATAAAATGAGTATATTTTGGGAAAATTACCCTGATATTGCAAAAGAATTAGAAAATATAAAGAAATTAATTAAGGTAAATATAAAATCTAGTGAAAAAGAGTTTGATGAAGCTATCTTCCCATTGGTTGATGCAGGAGGAAAGATGTTAAGACCTGCATTTTTATTATTATCAGCAAAATTTGGAGAGTATGATTCGGACAAAATGCACAATCTTGCAGCTGCAATTGAAATGATGCATATGGCTACATTAATTCATGACGATGTTGTAGATGAATCTAAACTCAGACGTGGCATAGAAACTATACAACATAAATATAGCAAAGAATATGCAGTGTATATAGGTGATTTTTTATTTTGTCAATGTTTTATAATGTTATCTGAAGTCGGTTATTCTACAGAAATCTTAAGAGAAATCTCAAAAGCTATATCAAAGATATGTATGGGAGAAATAAGGCAATATA
>DHIM01000292.1:5948-8555 GCA_002403785.1 Clostridium sp. UBA4746 | reverse complement strand
TAGAAATAAGGCAATATAATATCAGATATGCTAGAAACACAAGCCTTAAAAAATATATAAAAATTATATCTGGTAAAACAGCAGCTTTATTCGCCATTAGCTTTTATGCAGGTAGCAAGGAATCTAAGTGCAGTGAAAAAACTTCAAAATTGCTGGGACGAGTAGGATACTATATTGGAATGGCTTTTCAAATCATTGATGATTTATTAGATTATAGTGGAGATACTAAAAAACTAGGAAAAAATGCACAAAGTGATCTAATAAAAGGTTATTATACATTACCATTAATCTATGCTATGGCAGATGATGCAGAGCACAGAATTTCCGTTATTCTGGAAAAGTCATCATTAAGTAATGACGATGTGACTAATATAATTATATTAGTCAATAAATATAAAGGAATAGAGAAAGCTCAAAACTTAGCAGATAAATATACAAAAAAAGCCTTTGATTTTATAGAGAAGTTACCTGAGTGTGAAAGCAAAGTAATAATTAAAGATATAACACAAAAATTACTAAATCGAAAGTCTTGAATGACTACAGAAAGGGATGGTTTTATGGCTTTTAAGGATCTACAAGAGTTTATAAATCATCTGAGAGAAAAAAAATTATTAGATGAAATTGAAGTAGAAGTTGATAGTGAGCTTGAAATTACTGAAATAACTGATAGAGTTTCAAAAAAAAGTGGTAATGCTTTACTTTTTAAAAATGTAAAAAATTCTGACTATCCATTATTAATTAATTCTTTAGGAACATATGAGCGGATAAATTTAGGACTAGAAGTTGAAAATCTTGATGAAATTGCTGAAACTATAGCTGATTTTATGGATGTTACTAATTATATCACCTTAATGAGTAAAGTGAAATCTATTCCCAAGCTTGCAAGGCTTGCAAGAGTGTTTCCAAAAAAAGTAAAAAGCGCGGCTTGCCAGGAAGTAATTGAAGAACCTGATTTAAGTAAACTCCCAATTCTAAAGTGCTGGCCAAAAGATGGGGGACGATACATAACACTACCTTTGGTTATAACAAAGGATCCAGAAACTAATCAGCAAAATGTTGGGATGTATAGACTTCAAGTATATGATAATAATACAACTGGTATGCATTGGCATCTACATAAAGATGGCAAAGAAATATATGAAAAATATAGAAAGCTTGGAATGAAAATGCCTGTGTCGGTAGCAATAGGATGTGACCCAGCAACTATCTATGCAGCAACTGCACCATTACCAAAAATGATAGATGAAATGATTTTTGCAGGATTTCTTAGAAAATCACCGTTAGACATTGTTAAATGTATTACTAATGACATATACGTACCTGCTAATGCTGAGTTTGTACTAGAAGGATACGTGGATTTAGATGAAAAAAGATTAGAAGGTCCTTTCGGAGATCATACTGGGTATTATTCTCTTGAAGATATGTATCCTGTGTTTCATATTGAAAAGATTACAAGAAAAAAAAATCCAGTTTATCCTACAACTATTGTAGGAAAACCCCCTATGGAAGATTGTTACCTAGGAAAAGCTTCAGAGAGAATTTTTTTGCCTCTAATAAAAATTCAATGTCCTGAAATAGTAGATATGAATTTTCCTTTAGAAGGAGTATTTCATAATTGCGTAATTGTTTCTATTAAAAAAGCATACCCAAAGCATGCTAATAAAATTATGAACGCATTATGGGGTCTTGGGCAAATGATGTATACAAAAATAATTATAGTTGTAGATGAAAATATAGATCCTCAGGATATCTCAACGGTTGCATGGAAAGTATTTAACAATATAGATCCAAAAGGGGATCTAGTAATTTCTGAGGGACCTTTAGATGCACTAGATCATGCTTCTAATACTCCAAATTATGGTTCGAGGTTAGGAGTAGATGCTACGAAAAAATGGCCTTCAGAAGGGCATTTAAGGCCTTGGCCTGATGATATAGAAATGTCTAAGGAAATTAAAGAGATGGTAGATAAGAGGTGGGAGAAATATGGTATTAAAGAAACTTAAAAGCTATGGGGAGTTAGTTATGTTTTCACATACATTATTTTCTCTTCCATTCGCTTTAATTGCAATGATATGGGCAGCGAATGGATTACCCTCAGGTGTCACAATATTTTGGATATTAATTGCATTAGCTGGAGCAAGGAACGGTGCTAATGCTCTTAATAGAATTGTAGATAAAGATATAGATAAAAAAAACCCAAGGACTGCAAATAGACATTTGCCAAAAGGATTAGTCAAGGATTACGAAGTATGGGTAATCGTGTCATTGTGTTTTCTAATATTTGTTTTTGCAGCCTATAAGCTAAATCCTCTATGTTTTATGTTATCACCAGTGGCGCTTTTTCTATTTATAATATATTCCTATACTAAAAGATTTACATGGATATGTCATATTATATTAGGTATTACATGTGGAGGAGCTCCTGTAGGGGCATGGATCGCTGTAACCGGAAATTTTGCTTTAACACCAATTATTTTAGGGGCTATAGTAACCTTGTGGGTAGCAGGTTTTGATATAATATATGCAACTCAAGATATTGAGTTTGATAGAAAAATAGGTCTCTATTCTATACCTGCTAAATTTGGATTAAAGGGTGCTTTATACACG
>DHIM01000292.1:0-5773 GCA_002403785.1 Clostridium sp. UBA4746 | reverse complement strand
TGTTTCACTTCATAATGATTTTACTTTTATTTAGTTTATATTTTATAATGCATAGAGGGTTAATATATTTAATTGGAATTTTTATAAGTACTATTTTATTAGCTATGGAACATTATATTGTATCTCCATCAAATGAAAAAAAGATGAAAATTGCTTGTTATAACATAAATCAAGTTGTAAGTGTTTTGATATTCATTTTTACTGTATTAGATGTTTATATTATAATTAAGCTGTAATATATTATGAGTGGAGTGGGAATTAATGATAGAAATAAAAAACCTAAATGTTTATTATAAAAACATGGATAAACACATAAAGGTAATAGAAAATGTTAATTTAACTGTAAAAAAAGGGAAAATATGTGCCGTAATTGGGCCCTCAGGGGGAGGAAAATCAACATTATTAAAAGTTTTAGCAGGAATTATTGTGAATTATGAAGGCAAAGTTTTAATAGATGGAGTTGCAGTAAACCCTAAAGTACATAGAATTGGATTAATACCTCAAAATTATGGATTGATTAAATGGAAAACCGTAGAAGAAAACATATTTCTTTCAGCAAAAATTAAAGATGGCAAGGACAAAATAGATTTAAATTTTTATAAAAAAATACTAAATGAATTAAAGTTAGAAGACTTTGTTAAGAGATATCCAAGTCAGCTAAGTGGGGGACAAATGCAGAGAGTCTCAATGGCTAGAGCTCTATTACTAAAACCGAATATACTTTTAATGGATGAATCATTTTCTGCCTTAGATGCTATGACTAGGGAGAAAGTACAAAAATTATTTTTAAAAGTTTGGGAAGAACATAAGGTTACTACTGTCATTGTAACTCACGATATTAAGGAGGCAATATATTTAGCAAATGATATAGCTATAATTTCTTCATCCCCTGGAAAAATAGTTGATTTTATAAGTAATCCTCTATTTGGACGCATTAATACAGAAGTGGATCTAGATTATATACACTTGAGTAGTAAGCTTAGAAAAGTTCTTAAAGGAGACGCATAATGAGACTTAAAGAATATAAACCAGTTAACTTTATTGTTGCTTTTATTATTATTTTTGGTTTATGGCAAGTAACAGCAATAATAATTAGTAAACCGTTATTTCCACCACCCTATGCTATAATAATAAATATAATTAGAACTTTTCGTAAAGGTATTGCAATTCATGTTATTTACAGCTTTATTAGAATAATAGTAGGACTATTATTTACTTTGATAATAGGAATACCTGTGGGAATTTTAATGGGATACTTTAAAAAAATTGATTTAATTCTCTCACCAATTATATATTTTAGTTATCCAATACCTAAGATTGCGTTACTTCCTATAGTAATGCTTATTTTTGGTTTAGGGGATTTAACAAAAATAGTTATGATCTTTTTAATTACATTTTTCCCGGTGGTAGTAAATATAAAAGATGAAGTGAAAAATATTCCTGAAGACGTTTTTTATACTATGTATTCATTGGGCGCAACAAACATTCAAATAATAAAAGAAATTGTTTTCCCAGGAAGCCTTAAAGCGATATTAACCTCTCTTAGAATAAGCATAGGTACAGCGATTTCAGTTTTATTCTTTACTGAAAATTTTGGAACTGAATATGGTATGGGTTATTTTATTATGGATTCATGGATGAGGATTAATTATATTCAAATGTATTCAGGTATATTAATTTTAAGCATTATTGGCCTGTTTTTATTCATTTTAATTGATATTTTAGAGGAAATACTTTGTCCTTGGAGATAAGATAAATGCAAAAATAAAAGTTTAACTATGATATAATTTTAACAATAATTATATACTCCGTGAAATGTCAATGTGATATAAGGGAGGAGACTCATTTGAAGAAATTATTAATATTAATTTTTACAATACTTTTAGTAACAGGACTAGTGGGTTGTGGTACTAAAAAAATAATATACAAGAAAGGAATATATGAGGGAAATGCTGAGGGACATATTGGGCCTATAAAGGTACAAATAGTAACTGATTTATATAATATAAAACATATTAAGATTTTGGAGCAACAAGAAACACCAGTTATAGCTGACATAGTATATGATAAAATCCCAAAGAGAGTGATAAAAGCTAATACATCAGATGTTCAGGTTGTGTCAGGGGCAACATATACAAGTAAAGGACTTATCAAAGCTATTAAAAATGGGTTAGATAAAGCAAAAATAAAGTAAATACAATGTGAGGTGAGGTGAGGTGAAGTGAAATTACAATATAGATTAACAATTTTTATAAGTGTTATAATATTTATTGTGATTGGTGGTATAGGAATTGTTACTTATTATCAAGTGCAAACTTCTGTTGAAACTCAAATGGGAAATAACGCTATGGATTTAGCTGTGACTATTGCCTCCATTGATACAATTGAAAAAAACTTAGCGTCTTCAAAAAATTATAAAACAGTTCAGAAAACTATAGATAGTTTCAGTGGAAAAACTAGATTTAAATATATTATTGTAATGGATATGAAGGGGAGAAAATACTCATATCCTTATGGTAAATCTTTAGGTAAAAAATATGCAGATGGTGGAGAAAAACGAGTTCTTACAAAGGGTGAATCTTATGTAGCAAAGGACAAAAATGTTTTGATTACTGCAATAAGAGCTTTTGTACCAATATATTATCAAGGTAAACAAGTAGGAGCAGTTTTAGTTGGACTATTAACGGATACTGTATACGCTGAGCTCAGTACTCGTTTGTTGTATTTAAAGATAGCTTTAGCAGGTGGTCTTTTAATTGGAATATTAGGTGCCGCCATTTTAGCAAATACAATAAAGAAGAGTATATTTGGATTAGAGCCAAAAGAAATTGCACTTTTATTAGGTCAGAGAGATTTGGTCTTGCAAAGTTTAAAAAATGGAATTCTTGCAATTGATAAAGATGGAAAAATAATTTTATTTAATAAAATAGCTAAGAAAATGTTAAAATTAGAAGATCAGGATATAGATAAAAATGTTTCAGAGTTGAACTCCAATTTTACACATGAGATGATCAAGGTATTAGGGACTCAGAAAGCAGTTTATAATCAAGAAATAAAATTGTGTCAGAGTAAAACACTTATGTGTAGTCATACCTTACTAAAGAATTACAAAGATGAAACAATAGGTGTTGTATCTAGTTTTCAGGACTTAACAGAGGTTAAGAATATGGCAGAAGAATTAACTGGAAGTAAAAAAATGACTTGTGCTTTAAGATCGCAAAATCACGAGTTTCTAAATAAACTTCACACTATTTCAGGACTTATGCAATTAGAAGAATATGATGAAGCGATTGAATATATTTCTCATATATCAAAGGTTCGAGGAAAAATTTCTGATATTCTAAGTGAAAGGATTAAGAACACACATATAGCTGGATTGCTACTTGCCAAATATAATAAGGCAACAGAAGCAAAGATTTATGTAGAAATTGACACAAACTCTTATTTAGATAAAATTCCCGAAAACATAACAGTAGATGAAATTTGCTCCGTTCTTGGGAACTTATTAGAGAATTCAATTGAAGAATTAGTGAAATTTGAAAATGGTAAAATATTTATAAGAGTAAATTCTGATAATGAGTTGCTTAGAATTAAGATTCAGGATAATGGCACTGGGATTAAAGATAGTATAAAAGATAAAATTTTCACTCACGGATTTACAACTAAAGTTGGTAATAGAGGTTTTGGACTTAGTATAGTAAAAAAAATAATAGACTATGCTGGTGGGAATATAAATATTCTACAAGATAATGGGACTATATGGGATATATGTATACCAATGAAAAGGGGTAGAAAATATGATTAAGGTTATTATTGTTGAAGATGACCCAATGGTGAGAGAAATTAACGAGAAATTCTTAAAAAAAATAGAGGGTTTTACACTGTATGGTAGTGTAAACTCAATAGAGAAGGCAAAAGAAGTTATATTAAGTGGGAAACCAGATCTAATATTATTAGATGTATTTTTTCCACAAGGTAAAGGTACAGATTTATTAAAGTGGATACGTGTAGAAAATATAAAATGTGATGCTATATTAATCACGGCCGATAGAAATACCGAAACCGTTGAGGAATCCTTTCGATATGGTGCAGTAGACTATTTAGTAAAACCATTCATGTTTAGTAGGTTTAAAGAAGCGTTGCTTCAATTTAAAAGCAGAAAAAACAGTTTTGAAAACTTTGATAGTATGGAACAAAAAAATATTGATAAATACACCATAAAAGAAAAAAAACGTGTGATGGAATATGATGTTAATATTGGTGACATTAAAGGATTTAATCAATACACCTATGAAAAAGTTATAGTGGGTATATCTGATATGAAGGATAATCCTTTTACATCAGAAGAAATCGCAAATAATATTGGTGTTTCTAGAATAACTGCTAGAAGATATTTAGACTATTTAGAAAAAGAGAAAAAGCTTGTGGTTGATATGGAATACGGTAAGGTGGGTAGGCCTAAAAATAAATATAGAATAAAGTGAGAACATTAGTGCCATCAAAGATGGACTAATGTTCTCTTTTTAATATAAAGTTTTGTTATGATAAACTTTTCCTATCTTTATTAACTACTAAAATTCCTCAGTTTCTAATTTGAAACCTTCTATAAGAATATCATCCTCAATTTCAATAAGTAAACATCTTCTACCATCCTTATTTCTTACCTGCTTAACTGAATTTAGATCTTTGGGGGTTAAAGTAATATTTGCAATTTCACTAGTGATTTTGATAGATTTAGAATTAAAATCGGGTACAATGTTATTTATCTTAAAATCATACTTGCTACCACAAGTTTCTTCAAAAGCAGTTTCTATATCGCATATAATTTCTGCTCCACAATTATTAAGAATATTTTTAATATCTATAACTCCTAGAATAGGAGTTTCTCCGTCTTCAGATTGTTCAGAAATCTCGTGTATATTAGCATAAATATCCTGCATAAGGTCAGGTTTTATCTTATCACCAATTACGGATTTTAATATATCACTAAAGCAATTTTTTTCATCTTCAGCAGTAAATTTAAATCCACAGTTAAGTACATTTTCAATAAATGAGGTATTTAATTCTTTGGGTTTTGATGCATAATATAAAACTTTATTATAATCTGAATAGCCATTACTAAGACTAGGGAACATGAAACCCTCTAAGGGGGCATTAAGATTAATAACTGAATCTAAGGCCGAATTTGCCTTAAATTCATTATCAGTATAGTCAAATTTTAAGGTTCTCTTTGGAACATCTATTTTATTTACACTTGACAGAATAAAATTAAAGGCTTGCATCGCATCATTGATACTTTCTGCTGGATCTGTATTTTTATGGCTCGTACCTAACCAGTATTCAGCTTTAATAAAGGTAACCACTATATCAGGTTCATATTTATAGTTAGCTGTTATTTTTTCGATTAGCTTATTAATGTAGCTTTCAATATCACTTTTATCATCTGCATGTAGAGCACTAGATAATATGTTTTGAGTATTATTTTCTTCTTCAATATTTTGAAAATCTAATTCAAAAATCTTTGTATCAAGAGCACCAGTAAGTACTTTTTTAAAATTACCTAGAAACAACTCTTTTTTATCCATATCCATTCTATCAAAGTAATCAAACTCTGAATGAATAACTGGCTCATAATCAATTTTAACATTATCTTTTTTTAGATAAACACTATAAATTTCCTGAATTTTCATCATGCCACTATCTAATTTAAACTCTTTTCTTATGTCAGCTAATTCTTTTTTATTCATAATAAACCTCTTTTCACTGTTATTTC
>DHIM01000047.1:4512-4964 GCA_002403785.1 Clostridium sp. UBA4746 | reverse complement strand
ATATTAACACCTTGTGTATTATTATCACAGGACTTTCTTATTCCACATTCAATATTATAAACCAATACAATAAGTTTACATTTCTTTAGAATATATTTTAAAGAAATGTAGACTTATTATTATTTTATACAAATAACATACTTTTTACATAATTATTTGCTAATTCTAATAGAATTTCTTGTTACTATATAAATAGAGGAATTTAAAAGGAGTGGAAGATATGGCTACTGTTAAAAATATATACAATACCTTTATAAATAATGAAAAATTTAAACGTATTTCAAAATTTAGCTGTGTAGGTGGTTTAAATACTATGGTTGACTTTGGAATATTTTCTCTACTTAATAGTTTATTTGGTGTTAACTATGTTATAAGTCAGATATTATCCTATTCCAGTGGTACATTAAATAGTTATATTTTAAACAAGTTTTGGACTTTTAATGATACGAAAA
>DHIM01000047.1:0-4391 GCA_002403785.1 Clostridium sp. UBA4746 | reverse complement strand
TAAATAGTTATATTTTAAATAAACATTGGACTTTTAATGATACGAAAACTAATAAGAAAACAACAAAGGAAATCGTACAATTTATTGTTGTTAATTCAGCCTCCCTAGGCGTAAGCTTAATAGGCTTAAGTGTATTAATGAAAGATAATTCTATGAATTCATCTTTCGCTAAAATTATTTCAATGGTACTCGCTCAAGTAGTTAATTTTTTAGGATATAAATTTTGGGTTTTTGGCACAGTTATAAAATCAGTACCTCGTACTAAAAAAATTGCATGAACCTCGCATAATTTTGTAAAACAGTAAAAAAAGGAGATATTAATATGAAAGTTAAAAAAGCAATAATACCGGCCGCAGGACTTGGTATTAGAATTTATCTGTATCCTAGTGATTGGGCATTCTTTTTGTGTTTATTCCTATTAATGAAATAATCTATCACCTAAAAGAATATACATATTTTATACTAATTAAAATGGAGATACTATGGGTAAAGTTATAAGTTTTATAAATTTAAAAGGTGGAGTAGGTAAAACTACAACAACAGTAGCACTAGCTGAATTCCTTACTTATGAATTCAAAAAGAAAGTACTAGTTGTAGATTTAGATCCACAAACTAATGCTACAATTTTATTGATAAATCAGGATGTTTGGAAGGAAGCAAATAAAAATAACAGGACTACTCATCAGATGTTCTTAGACGAATTTAGTAAGACTAAAGCTTTTAATATTCAGGACTCAATAATAAGGACAACTTCAAATATTAAAGGTGGGAATGTAAATCTTCACTTATTGCCCTCGAGTCCTGATTTAATTGACTTAAGTGATAGAATATCAGAACTTGATAAAAATCATGAAACAAATAATACTTCAATTCCAATACTATCAAAACACTTAACAAAAGAGTTAATAGATACCTACGATTACGTTTTAATTGATTGCCCTCCAAATTTAGGACTCATTACTTTAAATGGCATTTATATTAGTAATTACTATGTAATTCCCGTAATTCCTGATATTTTATCAACCTATGGAATACCTCAAATGTTAGAAAAAATAAAAATTTCAAAACGGAAACTTAAAAGGCTATATACCTCTTATAAGCTATTAGAATTAGGTTTAATAGTAAATAAAATGCTAAAAGTAAGTAGTATGCATAAAACTACCTTAGCTAATTTACAAAATAAGCAGAACTTACTTAAGGATGACCTAAGCTATGTTCCTAAACTTTTTAATTCAATAATATATGAGAGGGATAGTTCCTGCAGCATAGCTGATTTTACTACAGATATTAATACAATCAAACAAAAATATACTACCAATTATCATGACTATAAAAGTCTTACTACTGAATTCATAAATAGAACTAACTTGTAAAGGGTGATATTATATGGCAATTACTAAAAAGTCTCAGATTCTTCAACTTCATAATGAAGGTTATGGAAGTAATGACATAATTCAAAAGGGATTTACAAAGAAATATGTTACCCAAGTTTTAAAGGAAGTGACTAATTCTACTTTCCCTATCGCATTTACTAACAAACCTAAAACAGATGACCTAAACCAATTAATATCAACAGTTGAATATCTACAAAATAAATATGATAAGCTGACTATAAATATTAATATTTCAATTAAGGTGGATGGGTATAATAGTGTTTCTACTGAAAACAAATCCCCGTTATTAAATCCAGTTACTACTTTTAGAGATATCGGTAAAGATGCCTTAAAAGAGAAACTAATAACATTTCCATTAAAGGATTTAGTTAAAATAGCAAAGACATATACTCCTGACCTTAGCGGCAAAATCTATAGAAAGAAAGACATGGCATTGATTATAGACTATATCGTCGAGAGAGCTACTAACCTATCTAAGATGGGACAGGTATTTAGAAATGTATGTAAGCAAGAGGAATAGATAAACAATAGTGCCTGTAATATTCAATAGATTCACACAATCTATTGAATATTACAGGCACAAAAACTAAAAAACTAATTTTTATATAACTAACATATTCCATCTCATAGTCACTTCTATTTCCCTGGCAATATATCTCAATAGCTCTTAATCCTAATTAATTATCACCCATAAGATTTAAACTTTCTCCTAATGATATTAATTTATCTTTTAGAATTATCTTTTCTCTCCATCTCTTTGGAATACTGTTATATCCATAATAAACGCCAGCAAGTCCTCCAGCAATTGCACCTATTGTATCTGGATCACCATATAGATTAACTGCTTCACAAATTATATCCTCAACAGTTGAATTGTTAATGAAACACCATAGTGCACACTGAAGTGTTTCTACTACATACCCTGAGGGGTTAAGATTCTTCTTATTCATATTGAACACTTTATCATATTCCACATGGTCTTTTAGAACTTCCTTTATTGTCTCTATCTTATCTCCGCCATTTAAATATTTATAAATTATTGTATTATATAAAGTGCAAGCATCCGAAGCCTTTATATTATAATGAGTCATGTCCGATTGAGCTTTTGTTATCTCAACCATTTTATCAAATTCTCTATAATATAGTGGAACAGCAATACATCTCATTAGGGTTCCATTGCCTGCATTCATTCCATTGGAATACCTATAAACTCTACGGCCAGCTTTATTCCAATCTCCACATTCAATGAATTCACCTATGGCATCTTGGCATGTTATTCCAATATCTGTTGGATCAGTGTCATACCAATCAACAAAGTTTCTTCCGATTGCCTCTATAGGCGAATTTGGATTTTCAATAATTCCCTTCCCAACTGCAATAGTCATAACTGTATCATCTGTAACATCTCCAGGTTTTAAATTCATTTCCCCTCCACCGATTATGTCTTTATGAAAACCGTACTTTTCTACACCTATATATTTAGGAGTAAATTCTAAAGTTCCCCCTAGAGCATCTCCACATGCAACTCCGAAAAGTCCACCTAAAACCCTTTCTAATCTATCCATGTTTTGTACCTCCATTTAATTGATTTTCTTTAAGCATCAATACCGCATGTAACATTTGTTTTAATATAAATTTGCCTTCGTACTTCTCATCTATAATAAATTTATCACTTTTATCTATAGTATTCTTATAAACTTAATATTGCATTACTTACCTAATATTCTTTATAAAGTTATTTTATGTAATCATTATATCATTTTAAAAACTTCATTTCTACACCATATCCACTTTCGTATTAGTATACTTTAAATAAATAAAAGGAACTCCATTCTGCCTCTAATTTGATAAATGCCATCAAATTATTTTTTCCACGACAAGAAAACCACCAAAATATATTTTGGCAGTTACCTTCGCTGGCTCTTCTACAATACTAAGAAATCACAAAAACATTAAATGACCTTATCCCTATGGAATTTAGGTCTAAGGCCACTTAAGTGAATTTTTGTTATTTCCATTGTCTACTTGAAATGGGTAGTTCACCTTATCAATAATTATTTATATCTTCAATCAAATTACCTTTAAGTTTACTGTTAAAACAATATATCTCGTAGTACTGATCTTGTTAATACATCTGTTGATTGCTCACGATCCCATCTTTTTAGTTCATGATCCACTTCAAGTCTTTTTCCCCAGCTATTAGTTTTAGCTGGTGACATTTCAATTAAATTTTTAATATTAGCATGAGTTTCATTCTTAATTTTATATTTTACTGGTATTTAAACCACCTCGCTCTTCTTCTTAATATCGAATAAGTCTACATTCCTTAAATAATATTTTTAAGAAATGTAGACTTATTATGTGACAAGGTACTAAATTTTTCTATATATTAGCCATGCACTTTAAATGGTATAGATATATTTGCTTCATTATGATCTTGTCAGCTTGAGGCTGAGTTATAGTTCCATTATCTACTACGGTCTTTAAAGGATTTATATGATTGATCTTGTTGCTATCCATATATATTTTACGTCGTTGCTCAGTCATAGTTTTAGTCTTTTCAAGATTCGATTTCTTTGCAGGTTCATCTTTATTTATGACAGCTTTAATTTTATTTGCTTGATCTTGAGTTATAGTCTTTCCAGTTACACGGTTTTCAAAATTAGTTGAAAATATCATAATTTTCTCCTCCTTAAAAATAAAAACCTAAGTATAGCTTATACCATATGTAAATTTATGTAAACAAATAAAAGAAACTGTAAAAATAATCATATTAACAAGTGTAGTTATAGAACTACAACCATCAAATAGTAGAATAAATAAAATTAAATTTTGCGTTTTTTATTTTTCATATTTTATATTTGATTTGTTTCTCTTTCATATATGTTTAAATGTATAAATAAGCATTCCTTATTTCTACAATATTTCTATGAAATTGTTCAAAATAAAAGAATTTACCAATATTAAATTTATATAATCATGCTAGATAACACGAAA
>DHIM01000112.1 GCA_002403785.1 Clostridium sp. UBA4746 | reverse complement strand
GGTATATAATCTTTTCTTTTTTTAATTTTAAATAATAATAATAAGATACTTATGATAGATGCTATAGTAAACGCTAAAAACAGTGCAAATAAAACTCCTTTAGATCCTAAGAATATCCCAAGTACAAACATTAATTTAATGTCTCCACCACCCAGTGAACCAGGCACAAGGGATAATATAAGAAGCAATCCACCTCCAAGTATCATGCCAAATATTGCACTCATTAAAGAAATATGATTAACAAAAGAAAAAATAATACCAATTGCTAATGTAAATATAATTATCTTGTTTGGAATGATTTGATGCTCCATATCAACAAAAGAGACAACAATTAAAATAGAATTTAGCACCAAGGCCTGAATTAAAATTATATTTATCCCGATTCTTATAAATGAAATTAAAAATAATAAGCCACTAATTAAAATCACTATAATATTTCTAATAGTGAATTTAGTGTATTTTTTAAGCTTTTTCGAATACACCATATTAATGTATTTCTCAGTGTTTTCTTTATTAGCAACTATGCAGGAAATTTTTTTTATACCTATACTTAAAAAATATCCAGTCAATAATCCACCAAAAAAAAATACTATAGCCATAGTTTCACCCCTTTGTGATATTGGAAAATTTCATATATTTAGTCTTTAATATTCCTTGTTTTCTAATCTATTCACGGATATACTAAAATCTCTCTTTAATTTAATACTTAATATTAAAATATCACCATAAAGTCGGCATTTAAAATTTTTTCAGATCTATTTTAGTATATTCTGAGCTGCTCGAAGTGTTACTGACTATAAATTATTTGTTAAAAGGTGGAATGATTAATTATAGTAAATGTAAGATAAGTCATTTGGACATCAGACATCTCTCTTGAAAGATAATATCTTTTATTATATGATGTAAGCACAGATTTAAAGGAGGTTACCTAATGCCTAGGAAAGAAAAAAATTTATCCCAAAGTGTTGCTGATGATATCCTTGCAATGATTACTATAGATAAAAAATTTATTATTGGTGATAAACTACCAAATGAAAATGAACTGGCAAAGCAACTAGAAGTAAGCAGGACTACATTACGGGAAGGCATTCGTATTTTAGTTGTGCACAATATACTTGAAATTAAGAGAGGCAAAGGTACATTTGTAGCAAACCATGAGAAGCTTGATGGAAATTTTGGATTAGAAGAGTTTTCTACATTTAAAACGAACGTAAAGGATTTGTATGAAATGAGATTGATATTTGAACCTCAAACTGCTTATTATGCAGCAAAACGAGCAACTGATAAGGAACTTGCGAGAATACTATATCACGGTAAATTAGAGGAAGAAAAAATATTAAACAATGTTGACCGTACTGAGGCTGAGCAAGCATTCCATAAATCTATCGCAAAAGCAACTCATAATGAGTTTATGAATAAATTAATGCCCATACTTTATAAAGCCATTGATAAGGGGGTTATTTTATCCTATGAAAATAAAACTATAATTCGAGATACACTTAATGATCACCGCATGATTATGGGATTTTTAGAAGCTCGAGATGCGCAAGGCGCAAAAACAGCAATGAAACTTCATATATTACGTGCTATGCGAGGACTCGGAATAAATAATGAATAAAATTAAGTGCTAATTCTTAATGCCATAAGAGTTGGCATTTATTTTTTTATTAAAAGTACATTACATCATTGACAACAGACATCATACAACATACAATAAAAATATACAACAAGCTATTATAATATAAAAAGGTGGTTAGAATATGAGAAGTGATGTAGTAACAAAAGGTACAGGCAGAGCACCTCAGCGTGCACTCTTTAATGCGCTAGGTTTCACAAAAGAAGAAATGGAAAGACCTCTTATAGGTATTGTTAGCTCAAAGAATGATATTGTACCAGGTCATATGAATTTAGATAAAATTGTAGAAGCTGTGAAAATTGGTGTATCAATGGCGGGAGGTACTCCAATTGTTTTCCCTGCAATAGCCGTATGTGATGGAATTGCCATGGGACATCAGGGAATGAAGTATTCACTTGCTACAAGAGATCTAATTGCGGATTCCACAGAAGCAATGGCAATGGCACATGCTTTTGATGCACTAGTAATGGTACCTAACTGCGATAAAAATGTACCAGGGCTTTTAATGGCAGCTGCAAGGGTTAACATACCATCAATATTTGTAAGTGGTGGACCTATGCTTGCAGGAAGAATTGATGGATGTAAAACAAGTTTTTCAAGTATATCAGAGGCAGTTGGTTCGTTCAATGTTGGGAAAATCACAGAAGAAAAATTAGAAGAGTTTGAGAATAAGTGTTGTCCTACCTGTGGTTCTTGTTCTGGAATGTATACTGCGAATAGTATGAATTGCTTAACAGAAGTTCTTGGAATGGCTCTTGGTGGGAATGGTACAATACCTGCGGTTTATTCTGAGAGAATAAGACTTGCAAAGCATGCTGGAATGAAAATTATGGAGTTATTAGAAAAAAACATAAGACCGAGAGATATTATGACGGAAGATGCATTTAAAAATGCTTTGACCATGGATATGGCTCTAGGATGCAGTACAAATAGTATGCTTCATCTACCAGCAATCGCACATGAAGTTGGGATTGAATTAAATGTTGATATGGCAAACGCAATCAGTGATAAAACTCCAAATCTTTGCCATCTTGCACCTGCAGGACATACCTATGTTGAGGATTTAAATGAAGCCGGCGGTGTTTATGCTGTCATGAACGAGATAAATAAATTAAACCTATTAAACACTGATTTAATTACATGCACAGGAAAAACTGTTGCACAAAATATTGAAGGATGTGCAATTAAGAGTACGGATGTAATTAGAAGTATTACAAATCCTTATAGTAGTACCGGTGGCATAGCAGTCCTTAAAGGCAATCTTGCTCCAGATTCATGTGTTGTAAAACGCTCTGCTGTTTCACCTGAAATGTTAAAACATAAAGGACCGGCAAGAGTATTTGACTGTGAAGAGGATGCTTTAAGTGCTATTAATTCAGATAAAATTATCGAAGGCGATGTTATTGTTATCCGTTATGAAGGCCCTAAGGGTGGTCCTGGTATGAGAGAAATGCTTAATCCAACCTCTGCAATTATGGGGAGAGGGTTAGGTAATAGCGTAGCACTTATAACAGATGGACGATTTAGTGGCGCTACTCGTGGAGCTGCAATTGGACATGTCTCTCCAGAAGCAGCAGTTGGTGGCAATATTGCTTTAATCCAAGAAGGCGATATTATATCAATAGATATAGAAGCTAATTCTATTAACTTTGCAATTAGCGATGAGGAACTTAAAATAAGAAAAGCAAATTGGAAACCAAGGCAGCCTAAGATTACTACAGGCTACTTAGCAAGGTATGCTGCATTAGTATCATCAGGCAACAGAGGTGCTATTTTAGAAATTCCTAGAATTTAAATTGGTATTGCTTTAAAAATTGTTAAACGTCATCTATTTATATCGGAAATAGACGACGTTTTTTTAGTTTTTTAATATATGGAATTATCATTTTTCAAAAATTTGAGTGGTAATTAAATAGAAAATTTTAAAGGTCAGTTGGATTGAAGATCAGACTGTAATTTGACTGGATTCATTTATATTAGATAAATAGAAGAGCTTATTAATAGATTAGATAAGTCTTTGCATAAAGCAAAATCAGTTGGTAGTGATACCGTAATATAATATACGAAAGATTAGACCCTCGACTAATTAATTAATCTCGGGTGTTTTGCATTAAGTATCGAAAAACTATTCGATATAATATTATTGCGCATTACTTGTAGTAATAATAAGGTTATTTAGAGAGTTAACATTAGTTTGATGTTGGGCTATTATTGTATTTAGAAGCTTAGAATTGCTAGGATCAGTATTAGAATCTAATAATTTATTAATAGCTTGTATACCCATGTATTCACCTTGTAACGCTTCTTTTAGATAAGCGGTATTATCAGTAGTACCAATATGCTTTATATTTGATATAGTCTCTGCTACCACACCTTCAATTCCTATACTTTCAGAAGGTGTACCACCAATGTTCTGTATTTTAGTAGAGATTTGAGAAGCGTGTAGCTTATGAGTTTGTTGTATTTTTTGAAGCTCATTTTTGGTATTTACAGCATTAGCATGCTTGATTAAGGCATCAAAACTGTTAATAGCCATATATTCACCTTCGAGAATGGAATTTAAATTTTCAATATTCTCATTGTTCATATTATCAACTCCTCTGATAGTTATATTGCCCAAATGGATTATTTTTATCAAAAATAACTTTAAAACAATTCATTGTGTTGTTATATATAATATCTATAGTACCATACTTTAATTTTACTGGTATTGATTACTTAATCCCGAAAAAATGGTAATGAAATCATATAAAGTTGAAATGGAAGAGGATGGAAAAGCTGTGGCATCGTCAAAAGTTATAGAAAACCTAGTAAGTAGTGTAAAGGAAGCAGAACAACAATGCCATGTTAATGCAATTACAGTAGAATAGTATAATAGATGAAAACCAAGAGAACAATATAATAGGCAAAAGAACTATGTGATAACAAAAAAAATAATGGAATACTCAAAAATAGAGAAAAAAATCTCCCTATTTTAATTATATCTTGATTAATAAATCTATGAACTTTATAATTGAGTTATAAGCTTAAAAGAAGGTGACAAATGGGTACAATTAATGATTACTATAATCAAGTGATATGCAATATTAATGAGGGCGTTATTGTTATAGACAAAAAAGGCATTATAAAAATTATTAATTATGCTGCTGAAAAAATGTTAAAGGTTGATGCAGAAAGTAGTATAGGAAAATATATTTCAAACATATTTCCATATGGTGAATTATTAAGTGTAATTAAAAATGGAGAAGCACAAGTAAACAAGAAAGAGGGAGAATTTATTGTAACCCGTAAAATAATAACTCAAAATGGAGAAGTTATAGGTGGACTCCAAATATTCAGTGAAAAAACGGATAATAAGTTATTAACGAACTCACAAGACAATGATAAATCACAAGAAAATATTTTAGACACAGTTTTTAATACTTTAGATGAATACATAGTTGCAGTAGATGAAAATGGAATTATAACTATGATGAGTAATGGATATAAAGAATTTATTAATTGCAAAAACCCTGAAGGAAAACATGTAACTGAGGTGATAGAAAACACAAAATTACATATAGTTGCAAGGACTGGTGAAAAAGAGTACGGAGAAATTCAAGAAGCTAATGGGCATAAGATGATTTCTATGAGAGTTCCTATAAAGAAAGATGGTATAATAATAGGGGCCATAGGGAAAGTAATGTTTAAGGATTTGAGCAATTTTAAAATATTAAGTAATAAACTAAGTAATTTGGAAAAAGAGGCTGAATGCGGCAAAAAGGAATTAAGTATAGATCAAAAAGCAATATACACTTTCAGCAATATTATAGGCGGAAGCGATAAAAGCAAAGAGGTAATGAGTCTTGCAAGAAGAGTTGCTAAAATAGATTCCAATGTCTTAATTACTGGAGAAAGTGGAACTGGTAAAGAACTTTTTGCTCATTCTATTCATAATGCTAGTAGAAGGTGCTTAAAACCTTTTGTAAAAATTAATTGTGGAGCCATTCCGGCAGAGCTTTTTGAGTCAGAAATGTTTGGCTATGAGGAAGGTGCTTTTACGGGTGCTAAGAAATCAGGTAAAAGAGGTAAGTTTGAACATGCTAATGGTGGCACCATCTTATTAGATGAAATTGGTGATATGCCTATGAATATGCAAGTTAAACTCCTAAGAGTTATTCAAGAAAAAGAATTAGTAAGAGTTGGTGGAAATGATGCCATTAAAATTGATATACGAATTATTGCTTCAACTAATAAGTCGTTAGAGCAGTTAATTAAAGAGGGGAAATTTAGAGAAGATTTGTATTATAGGTTAGATGTTATGCATTTAAAAATACCAGCTTTAAGAGAAAGAATAGAAGATATTGAGGAGTTATCAAATGAGTTAAGAATAAAAACATGTGAAAAACAGGGCATTTACTCTGAAAGCATTTCTATGGAAGCCATTGATTATTTAAAATCTTATAACTGGCCGGGGAACATAAGACAACTTGAAAATGTAATAGAAAGAGCTATAAATATGCTGGATGCTGATCTTTGTATAATGCCAAAGCATTTACCGGAAAAGATAACCGCTAATAAGATAAAAAAATATTCATTAGGAAATAACTATCTGAAAGATGTTGTTGAAACTGTTGAAAAGGATCTCATAATGGAGTGTATAAAAAAAACAGGTGGAAATAAGAAAGAAACTGCAAAGATATTGGGGCTTAGCAGAGCTGGATTATATAAAAAATTAAACCGATATAATTTAATAAATTTGGCCAATCTACAATAGTAAACATGTGAACTATGTTTACACACACGGTTTTTATATAAATAATAGTTTTAGTAGTATAACTGAAAATTTTAGGGAAAATTAAAAGCTCACTCGTATCAACACATTGAAAGCACTTTTAGTTATTTTTTTAACAAATTAGTTATAATATTAACAAGCTCAAAGGGGACAAGTATATAAAGTTATTAATGTTAACTAAGTTTACAGTTGCAATTATAATTTGTCTTATAATATTGGGAAAGGTTGGTACGGTGTACTTTACGAGAGTATGAATAATTGGCATGAAAGATGCTTATAATATATATGTGTACATAGGAAAACCTTTAAAACAGATGATGAATTCCTATTATGTAGTAATAATGTTTTGGAAAATAAATTGATGGAGGGGTTAATATGAGAGAAGTAGTAATCGTAGCAGCAGCAAGAACAGCAATAGGATCTTTTGGTGGAGCATTATCAAAAGTAACGGCCGTAGAATTGGGAGTTACTGCAGCTAAAGAAGCTATAAAAAGAGCAGGTATTAAACCAGAATTAATAGAGGAAGCTATTATCGGTAACGTTATACAAGCAGGACTTGGACAAAATGTTGCAAGACAAATAGCTATAAATGCAGGATTAGCTGATGCAAGTTCAGCACTTACAGTAAATAAAGTATGTGGTTCAGGACTAAGATCTGTAAGTTTAGCAGCTCAAATTATAATGTGTGGAGACGCAGAGATAGTTTTAGCAGGTGGAACTGAAAGCATGAGCAATGCTCCATATGTACTTCCAGTAAATAGATGGGGTGCAAGAATGGGAGATGGCAAAACAGTTGATACTATGATCAAAGATTCTCTTTGGGACGCATTCAATGACTATCATATGGGCGTTACAGCAGAGAATATCGCTGAAGAATGGAATTTAACAAGAGATGATCAAGATCAATTTGCTTTAAAAAGTCAATTGAAAACTGAGAAAGCTATCAAAGCTGGTAAATTTAAAGATGAAATCGTTCCAGTTGTAATTCCTCAGAGAAAAGGTGATCCAATAGTATTTGATACTGATGAATTCCCAAAATTTGGTTCAACTATTGAAAAATTAGGTAAGTTAAAACCAGCATTCAAAAAAGGTGGAACTGTAACAGCAGCTAATGCATCAGGAATAAATGATGGCGCAGCTATGTTTATAGTAATGTCAAAAGCTAAAGCGGACGAATTAGGAGTTAAAGCTTTAGTTACTATTAAATCTTACGGTTCAGCTGGAGTAGATCCAAAAATAATGGGTTATGGTCCAGTTCCTGCAACTCAAAAAGCTTTGAAAAAAGCAGGAATAACTGTAAAAGATTTAGACTTAGTAGAAGCTAATGAAGCTTTTGCTGCTCAATCATTAGCTGTAGCTAAAGATTTAGGTCTTAATCCAGAGATAGTAAATGTTAATGGTGGAGCTTTAGCATTAGGACATCCAGTAGGAGCTTCAGGAGCAAGAATACTTGTTTCGTTAATACATGAAATGATAAAAAGAGATTCTAAAACAGGACTTGCTACACTATGTATAGGTGGCGGCCAAGGAACTGCAATTATCGTAGAAAGATAATTGCAAAAAAGGACCAGCAAAACATGCTGGTCCTTTTTTTATTTTGTTTTAAAAACGTGCAATTATTTATTTGATTTATAATATTAATTTTGTAATGTAAACTAAATAAAATATGTATTTAAAGTTTCATATAATATATAATAAAGAGGATTTAAAGTGAATTTAATAATTATGTTCTATAATACTAAAGAATAACTATATATATTATGTTATAATTATAAGGATAGGAGTGATATAGATGGCTAAAATAAAAAATGCTGTACCAAACATTTTTACCTTAAGCAATATGTCTTGTGGAATTTTGTCTATACTTATGAGTTTTGATGGGAATTATAAATTAGCGGCAATATTTATTCTGTTAGCGGGAATATTTGATAGATATGATGGTAAAATAGCTAGGCTTTTAAATGTAGAAAATGATTTAGGTAAAGAACTAGATTCATTATGTGATTTAGTATCTTTTGGTGTAGCCCCTTCAATATTAATATTTAATATTTATAATTTTACTCAGCTAGGTTCAATTGGATATTTAATGGTTTTGATTTTTCCAGTAGCGGGTGCATATAGGTTAGCAAAATATAATATTACAGATTTTGATGGTGTTTTTTCAGGAATTCCTATTACTATTACAGGCACATTTTTAGCACTGTATGCTTTACTTATGTTTAACAAAGCTTCAAATTTAGGACCTACTATGTTTTTAATGGTTGTATTATCTTATTTAATGATAAGTAAATTAAAATTCAAAAAGAAATAGAAAAGCATTTAATTTAGAACATAAACAAAAACGCAATTATAGAAATAAGAAAAACCCTCACTTTACTGTGAGGTTTTTTTCAGTCTTAAATTTATAATAATATTCAGGGGTGTTTTCAGTAATAGCTCTAAACTCATAACCTAAATCTCGATAATGTTTTATAATACATGGCAGTGCTTTTACAGTATTTTTATTATTAGAATTGCAATGCATAAGGATTATAGCCACATTTTTATTTCCTTTAATAATTTTTGAGTTTTTAATAAGCTGTGAAACACTTAAATTAGGGTTTACACCATCACATAAATTAACATTCCAATCATAGACTTTAAAATTATTTTTGTGAAGATTCGTTAACGTAAATGCATTTAGGCGTTTAGAGCTACCGCCTGGGAACCGAATAATTTTAGGAGTAGATCCAGTAATTTCTTCGATTATATTAGAAGTTTTTTTCATTTCATTAACAAATTCTTCTGTACTTCTATATATTTTCTTGAAATTATGACTGTATGTGTGAAGACCTATACCGTGGCCTTCATTATATATCCTTTTAAGAATTAATTCGTTTCCTACTATTTCTTTTCCTACTATAAAAAAAGTGGCTCTTACGTTTTCTGTTTTTAATACATCTAACAAAACATCTGTAACAATGGTTGGACCATCATCAAAAGTTAAATAGACATATTTGGAAATTTTATAATCACCAGAATCTTTAAATGAAGTATTTAGTGGCGTAAAGACCTGAGTGTTTTTTTTTATATAATTTATAGGGTAAATACTAGCAAATAAAAAACATATAATAATGGTTGTAAAAACAAATAGAATATTTTTTTTCTTGAAATTCAAAATATCACCTACCTTTAGTTTTTGTCATTATTAGTGTACCCAAAGAAAAATGTATTAAAGCAATATATCTTTATATACAAAATTTACTTATAAGTAGATTATCATAAAAATTCAAAGCTAATTATTATAGATAAATTATAGATAGGTTTAAGTGCTGGAATTTTGTATAATTATGTTGTTCAAAAAATTTGTAATCTTCTGAAAGTACAAGAAAATAAATCAATAAAATTAATAAAAATAATATTAACCTAAAGAAGAATCGATAGAACATATCCAAATACCTATCATCAATTTTGGAATAGCTATAGCCCATATAAATAGTATATTAGATAGAGTACTTAGTGTTTTTGAATAAAATCTTTTTTAAATGTAAACTTTTGAAGAGATGATACAGAATGAAAATCTACAACTAAGGCTAATTAAAAACCATGGTTGTGGATTTTATTATTTTGTGAAATAAGACATAGAAAAAAATAGTAGAATATAAAGAAAATATTGTATATTAATTCTTAACATTATGTTAATATTAAATTAGCAGTAATACTATAAAAAAGAACTGTTTATAAGGATTGTATACTGTTACTAAATGGTGGCAAATTGCTTATTATTACATAAACTAAGTACATATCATGTATTTTTTGTTTTTCAAAAAATACTATCAATAAAGTTATCGCAAAAGGCTGCAATAGTAGATATAAATAGAATAAAAAATAAATTTAACATCTATTAGAGGTGTTAAAAGCCGCTATGCGGCTTATGATTTTGATTTAAAGGCCGATGCCATATTATATATTTAGAATTGGTTAAAGAAATAATTATTTTACTTGCCTATGCTAGAAGAAATAGGTTATGTTAGGGCATAGAATGTACTATTAATTTAGATAGGATAGTGTTAACTAACTTATG
>DHIM01000308.1:2584-3358 GCA_002403785.1 Clostridium sp. UBA4746 | reverse complement strand
ATATTTATCATATAATTTTTGTAATCCACTTATTTCGCTATTTAATAAATTAACAATTTCCTGTGATGAAGCACTCTTTAGAAATTCTGTATCAGCAACAATTTTCAATAACAAAGCTCTTGTAATAATATTCATTTCTTCCTTACATATATCAACTAGCATTTTTTTATCCCCTTTATTAATTTATACACTTAATAGTTTATGCTTTTCTATCCTGATCCATTCCAATTCCTTCATAATATATGTGGGATAGGGGCTATATTTTAAATTTAAATAGATATATTGCCAGGGAAATCGAATTTACTATGGGATGGAATATATTATTTCTCTTCTAAACTCTGTAAGGAACTTGACCCTAATACATAGCATGAGTATTATTTCTCTATTATAAAGATCCATGAGAACTTTGAATATTTTAGCTGAATTAAGGCCATTATAATACTTAATGCAATTTATTAAATGAATAAATATGTATGTGAGAGGATAGTGTTTATATGAAATTTTTACGTTGGGTAGGCGGAATAGTAGTATTAATTTGGACCTCTAATCTTATATTTAAATTTGGTAGAAGTATGGCACCTCTATTCACTGTAATAGCGCCAGTAGCGTTCATAATAGCTATGACTTTCGAAAAAAAGAAAAGAGCCAACTAGGATCTCTTGTGTTACTGATAAAAGCTACGTAATACCATTTCATTTTTTACATTAATCATAATTAAACCTTCGAATTATGTATCCTATTTAGATTAAATCTAAATAGGATATATATAACAAA
>DHIM01000308.1:0-2458 GCA_002403785.1 Clostridium sp. UBA4746 | reverse complement strand
GATATAACAAAGCAAGAAGTTCATTCTATTGTAAAAAAAACATGGTTATTTTAATTTAATATATAATATTATTTACCTTCAATAATTGTATTTTATTGTATTCTATTGCATTTCTAACAAATAAGTTATATAATTGTAATGGATTACATTTTAACTTGTAATGGATTACATTTTAATTAGAATACAAATGTAATTAATATGTAACACATTGTATTGTATTTGTATTTTATATAAAAATTTATGGAGGCGTAATAATGAGCGACGTTAAGATTACTAATTTTAGGGTTCAGGAAGACGATATAGAAAAATTTAGAGGGTTTGCAGAGGTAAATAACTTAAATCAGGCTGAAATGATTTCATCTTTAGTGAATGCTTTCGACTTAGGAAGAGTTAGAGGTCAAATATTTAATAGATCGGAGAAAGAGAAAAGCATATTAGTGTATGAATTAAAGTATGAATTAAAGGATTATGATAATAGTTTTATATAGTTACTAAGTGAGATAGACTTTTCTTAAAGTTACTGCTCAAATTTAGTACCTTGAGTTACTGAATACGAAGAGTTACAATTTAGAAATGATATATTATATGATAGATTCGTAGTTCTTGAGTTACAGAATAAAGCTGTACAAATAAAGAATGGTAAATTGTTAATATATGCAAAAGCATCAATACATTTTATGTATTGATGCTTTTGTTACTTTACTACATTAACTAGTATAGTTAATGTAGTTTAGAAAAATAGAGTTAGTGGATAAGTAATATCCGCTGGCTCTATTCTTTTATCTTAAATTTTGATGAGCTAACACTAAAAAGTATTAAAAAAACAATAGTGTACTAGTGGTTAAAAAGTTTACTTAAAAAAATTAGAGCAATTAATAAATCAGTGGAATATTAATGATAATATAACTAATAAAATAATAACACATAGTACTTCAAAATTAAAATGGGGGAGGGGTATTACTAATGGGTAAAGTAATTGACTTGGGAAATGAAGGGAACACTCAAGAGAGCACTGAAAGGACTGAAAAAGAAACTTTTGAATATATTCATCAATTTGCGCGTGACTTTTATGTGGAGGAAGAAGATACAATTTGTGCAGAAGAAATCACTGGATTTGAGGTAGGCTTATTTTCCTATCTTATAAACGCAGATAAAGGGCGATTACCTGATCATATTAAGAATATCAAGGTAGAAGCAATTAAGGCTTTTCAGAGGACTACAAAATCTTTTTCAGAAATTGAAGTTTTCCCTCAAGAGTTTTATATTGGATATATCAAAGGGTTCTGTCGCTGTTACAAATTATAATGAATAGTTGCATTACTTGAGAGGGTCGAGGGGTTTTCAACTTTTGAGAATCCCGCAAAATATATTTTCATATCGTCTAATGGTAACTTAATTGGCAAGAAAGATGCTAAAGTAGTTACAAATGATATTGCTATAGTTGAGGTAGTTTAGAGAAAATAGAGTTAGAGGATAAATATTATCTGCTAGTTCTATTTTTTTATGTTCTACTTTAATAAATGCATTAATAGGTAAAATATATTACTACCCAGCAAAAACCTTGGTTGTACTTACTCTTATATGCTATAATGATAATTATAAATAATAGAATATATGTATAAAAATGTATTAAAAATCAAAGGAGATGCGTTAACAATGGAAAAATCAGATACATTTATAATAGAAGACAAGAAAAAAACTAAAATAAAGGCAAAGCAAGACCTCATTAAACAACAATTAGGAGAGAAAATGTTAATAGAAGCTTTTGGAAAAGATAATATTGAATTTTTAGATTAGTTAAATTAGATGAGTTAAATATGATGTTGAAATTGATAAAATAGGAGAGGTGAAGATTATGAAATTTTTAGAAGAATTAAAAGAATATAAGCAACAAAGAATAGATGATATCCAGAGTGAAAAAGATTTACTAGAAAAGCTACAGTTAGATTATCAAAGTAAATTAGATCAAGGGAAAGCTTTAGAAGAAGAATATAAAATTTGTTTTGATGATAAAGTATTTGAAGCCTTAGTGGCACAAAATGTTCAAACAGAGCAAGTGAAATGTAAAATGAATAAAGCTATGATACAAGTAGGGCTTATGGATATAGGGCAATTACCATTAAAAAATTTTGAGATAAAAAAACAAATAGATGATTTTGTAGGTTCTTTCAAATTAGAAAAATTAAAAGAAAATATATTACTTAAGAAAGAAGAATACATAAATTCTATTAAAGTATATAGTGCAACTATGGCTCAAATAGAATCTGCTAGAGTTGAAGTAGAAGAGTTAGAACCTATAATTGTTCAAGGAAATAAAGGGGCTATAAAAACTGCTTTCTATAAAGCAGGCTATTACATTGATATTGACAGTAGTGTTGTACCAGAAGGGCCTGTAAATAATTTTGTGTAAACAGAATAAAATGTACTCTTTCTTGGCAATAATTGAGATAAGTGATTA
>DHIM01000126.1 GCA_002403785.1 Clostridium sp. UBA4746 | reverse complement strand
AATTAATATATTTTATATTATTTTATAAGTTTCGCCGTTAAATTCAATTATATCACCTTTAACTAATTTTTTACCTCTTTGGATTTCTACTTTACCATTAAGCTTTATTTCCTCATTTTTAATATAAAATTTCGCCTCTGATCCTTGCGACGCAATTCCAGCCCACTTTAGAAAAGCATCTAATTTTATTATACCTGTATCTACTTGTACTTCATTCATTTTAAAACCGCCTTTTCTCAAATTATTTTGTATAAATATTTTCTTTAGTTATTCGTAGTTCTTATTCTTACTGGTAATACCATATATGTGCAATTGTTTTTTTCTTTATTTCTTATTACACAAGGATTAACACCGCTTGAAAATTCCATGATAATTTCTTCTTCTTCCATTATTTTGAGAAGCTCTATTAGATATTTTGAGTTAAATGCAATTTGAAGAGGCTCACCTTGCAAAATTATATTTATTTCTTCTCTAGCCTTTCCCAATTGAGAATTAGAGGTGATTACCATATTGTCTTCTTCTATGTTGAATTTAACTAAGTTAGTATTTCCTTCCTTTGCCATTAGTGATGCTCTTTCTATGCAATTCAATAATTCAGATCTTTTAGCTGTTATTTTTAAATTATATTCTTCTGGTATTATTGAGCTATATTTTATGAACTCTCCTTCTAGTAATCTTGATATAACCTTTGTTTTTCCAAGATTAAATAAAATATGATTCGGTGTGAATGTTATATTAACAGGTTCATCTGTTTCCTCTAATATTTTTGATACTTCACTTAAGGTTTTACCTGGAATTACAGCATTTATACTATTGTCATTATCTACGTCTTCACTTCTAAATGCAACTCTATAGCCATCCAGTGCAACAAGATTGAGCTTTTTATCTTTTATTTCAAACAAGACTCCTGTAAGAATCGGTCTAGTCTCATCTTGAGCAACAGCAAAAATTGTACCTTTCATCATACTTTTTAATACTCTTTGAGAAACTGAGAAAATCATATTTTCAATTATATTAGGTAAATTAGGATAGTCATCACTATTCATATGTATTATAGTGGCATATGATTTTTGACAAACTATCTTTATAGAGTTATTTTCTTCAGAACTTATTTCTACTGCACTATTAGGTAATTTCCTTATAATTTCACCAAATAGCTTAGAATCTAAAACTACACTTCCATCTTCCATAACGTCTGCAGTAATCTTAGCTTCAATGCTTAAATCGATATCAGATCCTATAAGCGTAACCTCTTTATCTTTTGCAACTATTAATATACCTTGTAATACAGGCATTGTTGATTTTCCAGTAATAGCTTTTTGAACGTTTGAAATTGCTTCTTGTAATATACTTTTTTCACAAATAAACTTCATGTAAAAAAGACCTCCTTATCCACATGGGAAATTGATTAAAGATAGGTAAGATAATAATTAAAAATAGTAGTAATAGTAGTAGGGGCTGTTGATATGTTAAAAACCTATCTTAGCCTTTAGGATTCAGTAATACTCAGTAAAATTAATTGTGGATAAGTATGCAAAAAAAAATCATAGTTATCCACAATATTAACAGTTAGGTTTTATGTATTATTTTATGCACAGGATTATATATAAATAGTATCAACACTTGTTAGTAACAGGAGTATTTTATTTTTGACTTATTTTCTTTGTTAGTTCTGCTACGTTATCTTGTAAGTTTTCATCTACCTTAAGGCCATTAGATATTTTCTCACATGCATGGATTACAGTTGTATGATCGCGACCTCCGAATTCTTCACCAATTTTTGGAAGTGACATATCTGTAAGTTTTCTGCATAAATACATTGCTATTTGTCTTGGAAATGTTATGTTCCTAGTACGCCTTGAAGATTTAAAATCCTCAATCTTTAAATTAAAATAGCTAGAAACTATATCTTGTATTAGTTCAATAGTTACTTGTTTTGAATTTCTACTAGATATAATATCTTTTAGTGCTTCAGATGCTAAGTCTATGCCAATTTCTTTATTTGTTAATGAAGAAAAGGCTACTATTCTAATAAGAGCACCCTCTAGTTCTCTTATATTAGATTTTATTTTGGTAGCAATATAGACCATTACTTCATTCGGAATGTTTAAATTTTCTACATCCGCCTTTTTCTTTAAAATAGCTATTCTAGTTTCGAAATCTGGTGGTTGTATATCAGCTATAAGGCCCCATTCAAATCTTGATCTCAATCTATCTTCTAGAGTAGGTATCTCTTTAGGAGGTCTATCACTAGATAAAATAATTTGTTTATTTGCTTCGTGTAGATCATTAAATGTATGGAAGAACTCTTCTTGTGTACGTTCTTTACCAGCAATAAATTGAATATCATCAATCAAAAGCACATCTACATTTCTGTACTTATTTCTGAATTCTACATTTTTATCATCCTTAATAGAATTGATAAGTTCATTTGTAAATTTTTCAGAAGAAACATAAACAACCTTAGATTTTGGGTTATTTGCTAATATATAATGACCAATAGCATGCATTAAATGTGTTTTTCCAAGACCTACCCCCCCATAAATAAACAGTGGATTATAAGCTTTCGCAGGGGATTCAGCTACAGCAAGTGATGCAGCATGTGCGAACCGATTACTATTACCGATTACAAAAGAATTAAAGGTATACTTTGGATTTAGTGTTGCAGACATTTCATCATTAACTATTAGGTTATGTCTTTCGGATTCTCGTTTCGCTTTTGGTGTTTCAATCTCTGCTACTTCTTCAGATAATATAAAGAATTCTATTTTATATGTTTTAGAAGTAAGTAATTTAACAGCATTCATTATTAAATCCTTATATCTATTTTCAAGAATATCTTTGGTAAAATTATTAGGAACACCTAATTTAAATGTATTATTATCTAAGGCCATAGGTTCTATACTTTTAATCCAAGTATTAAAACTAACTTCTGTAAGTTCGCCTTTTATTATATTTAAGGTTTTTTCCCAGATATCTTTAATTTGGGTGCTCATTTCCTACCCTCCAGTTCAAATAAAAAAATTTTTTATGTAAAAACTAACAATATATAAACAAAGTTATAAACAATAAATTAATATATTGTAGGTTGTTGATAAATGGAAATAAAAATATACACATGTTAATAACTATGTTTATATCTTCAACAAAATTTAATTTATTAACAATTTAGAAAAAGAGTTATTAACATATTAAATAAGGAACAAATCTGATAATATAGTAAAAAATAGATAGATAAAAAGAAGTTTAAGACAACATTGTAGTAGTTATTCACAATTTTGTCCACAAGTTGTGAATAACTTTACTTATAATTAAGTTATTCACAGTTCTTTCTTATATAATATCAAAAAATAACAAGGTGTTCAAGAAGTTATCCACAAAAAATCATATAAATATAAAAATCATCAACAATATTAATAAAAATGCTTATCTTGACATTAAGGGAGAGTGACTATATAATCTAATAGTAAAACTATACGTATGCAATTGTAATATGATTGATATAATGTATGAGTTAAGAGAAGGGGGTGTAGCAGATATGTTCATGACTTACCAACCTAAAAAAAGACAAAGAAAAAAAGAGCACGGATTCAGAAAGAGAATGAAAACCGCTTCTGGCAGAAATATTCTTCAAAAAAGAAGACAAAAAGGTAGAAAAAGATTGACAGCATAAGGGCCGCTAATGTGGCCTTTTTCTGCAATTTGCGGAAAAGAGGGCGGCTAATATGAATAATCAAGTTAAGAAATATAGAATAAGAAAGAATACTGAATTTAGAACAGTATATAGAAGAGGAAAATCTTTTTCTAACCTACTATTGGTATTGTATATTTATAGAAATAGTAAAGATATTAATAGGTGTGGAATATCCGTGAGTAAAAAGGTAGGAAAAAGTGTAATTAGAAGTAGAGTTAAAAGATTAATAGGAGAAAGCTATAGGCTTAACAATGATGGCTTAAAATCAGGATACGATTTGGTGTTTATAGCAAGGAATCCTTCGAATGCTAAAAATTACAAAGAAATAGAAAGTGCTTTAAAGAAGCTGCTTAAGAAAGCTGGTTTAATTAATAATGAAAAAAATACTTATACTGGGTATTAAATGTTATAGAAATTATATATCACCTCTTAAGAGGCCTTGTTGTATTTTCTACCCCACATGTTCTCAGTATACTTTAGAAGCTATTGAAAAGTATGGAGCAATAAAAGGCTTAATTATGGGAATAAAGAGAATACTCAGATGTCATCCTTATAATAAGGGCGGCTTTGATCCAGTTAAATAAACATTTGGAGGTTTTATATTTGAAATTTACTTTTTTAACTGATCCGCTTCAGAAATTCTTTTTCTTTATACATGGCGGCATTCATACACTTATACCAAATAATAATCTATCATATGGACTAACAATAATAATTTTCACAGTAATAATAAGGTTAATATTGTTACCATTAAGCGTCAAACAACTTAAATCAACTGCTAAAATGGGTGCGATTCAACCAGAAATGAAGAAAGTTCAGGCAAAATATAAAAGCGATCCACAAAAAGCTCAGCAAGAAGTAATGAAACTTTATAAGGAAAATGGAGTAAATCCAATGGGTGGATGTTTGCCAATGCTTATTCAAATGCCTATTTTATTCGCTTTATATGCTGTGTTTCAAAATTTAAATATGCAGGGCGCTGGTTTCTTATGGATGAAGGATTTAACAAAAGCGGATCCTATATACATATTACCAATATTGTCTACTGTTACAACTTATTTTTCATCAAAGCTTATGCAACCGCCGTCAGCAGATGGTGCTCAATCTAAACAAAGCTCAACAATGTATACTGGAATGGCTATATTTATGGGATTTATGAGTCTTAAATTTAAGGGTGCACTAGTTTTATATTGGGTAATAAATAATATAGTACAAATAGTCCAAACTTTAGTAATAAATAAAGTAGAATTACAAAATAAAGAGAGTTAACACAAGAGCCTAATTTTGATATTTAGAAAGGCGGGTGTAGCACTATATGAAAATTATAGAAATGATGGGGAAAACCGTAGATGATGCAATAAATAATGCACTGACGGAATTAAACATTACATTGGATAAAGTAAAAGTAGAAACTATAGATGAAGGTAGTAAAGGATTTTTAAATTTAATAGGGGTAAAACCTGCTAAAATTAGGGTTACAGTTAAAAGAGATAGTTTAAATGAAGCTAAAACCTTTTTAATGGAAGTATTAAATTCTATGAACATGAAAGCAGAAGTAAATCTTAAAGATGAAAATAATGAGATTAAGGTGGAACTAATCGGACCTAACATGGGATTATTAATCGGATATAGAGGTGAGACGTTAGATGCACTTCAATACCTTGTAAGTTTAGTTGTAAACAAGAGTCATGATGAAGAGTATAAAAGAGTAATATTAGATACTGAAAATTATAGGTCAAAAAGAGAAGAAACTTTAAAAAGACTTGCATCAAAAATCGCCTATAAGGTAAGAGTAAGTGGCAGAGTATTAAAACTTGAGCCTATGAACCCTTATGAGAGAAGAATAATACACTCAACGCTTCAGAACGATTCATATATTTATACCTTTAGTGAAGGTGAAGAGCCCTATAGAAGAGTTGTAGTTGATTTAAAGAAAGCCTAAGGGCTTTCTTTTTAAATTTATAAAAATAAGTGTAACATTAATCGTATTCTTAAAATTCAAAATTAATAATATACATGGCAGGGTAATAATCTAATGTTGAATTTTACGAATAGAATTAAAATTCTAATAAAAAGCTAGTATAAATAATATAAGCTTCTAGATATAATATATCCAGTAAGGATACATTAATTAATACTTAAAAAATTAGGAGGTCATATTTAATGAAAGAATTTGATACTATAGCTGCGATATCGACTAGTATAGGAGAAGGTGGAATATCTATAATTAGAATATCTGGCGACAAATCTATTGATATAGTTGACAGTATATTTGTAGGGAAAAATAATAGGAAGCTTCATGATTTCAAATCATATACTATGAGATATGGCCATGTGGTTGATAAAAACGGAAGTAGACTCGATGAAGTGATTATTTCTTATATGAAAGGTCCTAAAAGTTTTACTGCAGAAGATACTATTGAGATTAATTGTCATGGAGGAGTAGTTGGTACTAATAGAATATTACAAGAAATCATTCGCGCAGGAGCAAGAATGGCAGAGCCAGGAGAATTTACTAAAAGAGCATTTTTAAATGGTAGAATTGACTTAAGCCAGGCAGAAGCAGTTATAGATATAATAAGGGCAAAGACTGAGCTTAGTATGAAGTCAGCTCTTATGCAATCAGAAGGTTCTATTTCCAAGGAAATAAAAGCTATTAGAAATAAATTACTCAGCGTAATTGCACATATAGAGGTTACTGTTGATTACCCAGAAGAAGATATCGAGGAAGTAACCGCAAAAAATGTTACTGAAGACGTTACTAAAATAATAAGTAGTATAGATACACTTCTAAGTACAGCGGATGAAGGTAAAATTTTAAGAGAAGGACTTAGCACTGTTATAGTTGGAAAACCTAATGTAGGAAAATCATCACTTCTTAATGCTCTTGTTAAGGAGAAAAGAGCTATCGTTACTGACGTACCAGGTACAACACGGGATGCAATAGAAGAATATATAAGTATTGAAGGAATACCGGTTAAAATAGTAGATACTGCGGGTATTCGTGAAACTGATGATATAGTTGAAAAAATAGGAGTAGAAAAATCAAAAGAAAAAATAGATGAAGCAGATTTAGTTATTTTAATATTAGATTCAAGTAGCGAGTTAAGTCATGAGGATAAAGAGATTATTGAATATATTAAAGAAAAAAAATATATTGTACTCTTAAATAAAAGTGATTTAGGTGGTAAAATAGATATAAGTGAACTACAAAGTCTAAAATCAAAATATATAACCAATATTTCAGTAAAAACAGGTGAAGGACTAAATTATGTTAAAGAACATATAAAAAATCTATTCTTTAATGGTGAAATTAAAACTGAAGGTGTATTTGTTACAAATAATAGACACAAACAGTCTCTAATAAGAGCAAAGGAAAATTTAGAATCATCACTTAATGCACTAGAATATACTTCAGCTATAGATTTGGCATCAATTGATATACGAAATGCATGGATTAATTTAGGTGAGATTACGGGAGATGCTTTAGAAGAAGATATTATACATAAAATATTCTCAGAATTTTGTTTAGGAAAGTAGGGATAAAGATGAAATATGATGCAGGAAATTTTGATGTTATAGTTATTGGAGCTGGTCATGCAGGGTGTGAGGCTGCTCTAGCATCTGCAAGAATAGGATGCAAGACTTTAATTTGTGCTATTAATTTAGATAGCGTGGCATTGATGCCATGTAACCCAAACATTGGTGGGACTGCTAAAGGACATTTAGTGAGGGAAATAGATGCACTTGGTGGTGAAATGGGAGTAAATATTGATAATACATATATACAATCAAGAATGCTAAATAAATCCAAAGGTCCAGCGGTATTCTCATTAAGAGCTCAAGCAGATAAAAAAGCATACGGTATGAGGATGAAAAATGTATTAGAAAATCAGGAAAATTTGCAATTAAGACAATTAGAAGTGGTATCTATAGATGTATCTAATGGACAAATAAAGGGTTTACTTACAAAAAACGGTGCTTACTTTACAACAAAGGCTATTGTTATAGCATCTGGAACATATCTAAAATCAAAAGTTATAATTGGCGAGCTTAGTTATAGTGAAGGACCTAGTGGATTACAACCAGCTAATCAACTATCTACTTCCTTAGCTGATCTTGGGATAACACTCAGAAGATTTAAAACAGGAACACCAGCTAGAATAAATAAACGGTCAGTAGATTTTTCTAAAATGGAAGCTCAAGATGGTGATACTGAGGTAGTTCCATTTTCGTTTATTAGTGGAGATATAAGTCGTGATCAGTTATGTTGCTATTTAACTTATACGAACGAAAATACTCATAATGTAATTAGAAAAAACATTATGAGATCTCCATTATACAATGGGTCAATTAAGAGTACAGGACCTAGATATTGTCCATCTATTGAAGATAAAGTAATGAGATTTACGGACAAAGAAAGACACCAAATATTCATAGAACCTGAAGGTGAGAATACACAGGAGATGTATGTTCAAGGTATGTCTAGCTCACTACCTGAGGAAATTCAGGTAGAAATGTTAAAAACAGTGCAAGGACTTGAGAATGTAGAAATTATGAGAACGGCGTATGCTATAGAATATGACTGTATAGATTCAACGGATTTAAAACTCTCTTTGGAATTTAAAAGTATTAAGGGGTTATTTTCAGCGGGTCAAATAAATGGTAGCTCAGGATATGAAGAAGCTGCATCCCAGGGTATTATTGCAGGAATTAATGTAGCACTTACTGTTCAAAACAAAGAACCATTAATACTTAAAAGGTCTGATGGTTATATAGGAGTTTTAATTGATGATCTTGTTACTAAAGGTACTAATGAACCTTATAGGATGATGACATCAAGGGCAGAGTATAGATTACTATTAAGACAAGATAATGCCGATTTAAGATTAACTGAAATAGGATATAATGTAGGACTCGTTAAAGAACACAGATATGAAATATTCTCAAAAAAGAAAATGCAGATAGAAGAAGAAATTGAAAGAATAAAGCATTTGCAGATTACAAATAAAAAAGACATTGAAGAATTCTTAATTTCTGTCAATTCAACGCCACTAAAAAAGCCTATTAGATTATATGAACTTATAAAAAGGCCAGAACTTGACTATTATATAGTTGAAAAATTGGATACGGATAGGCCTAAATTAAATAAATATATACAGCAGCAAGTTAATATTGTTTCAAAATATGAAGGATATATCCAGAAACAATTAGATCAAATCAAACAATTTAAAAAGTTTGAAAATAAAAGTATATCAAAGAACATAGATTATGACAAAGTAAAGGGATTAAGAATAGAGGCCATGCAAAAACTAGGTAAAATTAAACCAGAAAGTATAGGTCAAGCTTCTAGAATATCAGGGGTTTCACCTGCCGATATGTCTGTTTTAATGATATATCTTGAACAACAGAAGAGGCTTAGTCAACAATAAGAGAAATATGGAGGTGAAATGTGAAATACTTTGATATATTAAATAAGGCTAGTAATAATGAGGGACTTGAATTTGATGAAATAAAATATGAGCAATTTATGAAATATAAGGATCTAATAAAGGAATGGAATGAAAAAGTAAATTTGACTGCTATAAAAGAAGATGAAGAAATAGTTAAAAAACATTTTATTGATTCTATGAAGGTTTTTAAATTTGATCAGTTAAAGAATGCAAAAAATATAATAGATATAGGTACTGGAGGGGGGTTTCCAGGTATCCCTATGAAAATAATAAAACCTGAAATAAATATAGTTTTATTAGACTCACTTAACAAGAGAATTAAGTTTTTAAATGAGGTAATTAAATCATTACAATTAGAAAAAATTAAAGCTATTCACGGTAGAGCAGAAGATTTTGCACAAGAAATACAGTATAGGGAAAAGTTTGATGTGGCAGTTTCAAGGGCTGTTGCTAATTTAACAGTTTTGAGTGAATATTGTATACCTTATGTAAAGGTTGGAGGATATTTTGTTGCAATGAAGGGACCAGCAGTTGAAGAGGAAATAAAGCAATCAAAGAATGCGATTCGATTGCTAGGTGGAAGAATAGAACATATAGAAAAGGTACAGATTGAAGATAGTGATTTAAATCATAATCTAGTAATAATAAGTAAAATTGCGACTACCAATAAAAAATACCCTAGAAAAGCAGGAATGGTAGCTAAAAGTCCTTTATTTTAATAGTGTTAGTAGCTCCGGAAGTTATGAATAGTTATAATGATGATGCTGATAAATGTTATAATTTGTCGTACGAAAAATTAAAAAAAAAGAAGGAAATAAGATAAAAATAGAGAATTGTTAATAAAAGGTAAAAAAAAAGGTAAAATAAAATACAAAAGGCAAAGGGAAAATTGAGGGATGGTATATTATGCAAAATAATGTAAATTACGTATCTATAGAATTAATTTCTCCAAATGTTTATCAACCTAGAAAACATTTTAATGAAGAAACTATTGAAGAACTATCTCAGTCAATAAAAGCTTATGGAATTATACAACCACTAACAGTCAGAAAAAGTGGGGAAAACAGATATGAATTAGTAGCAGGCGAGAGAAGATTAAGAGCAGCGAAAAAAATAGGACTTGAACAAGTTCCAGTAATTATTATAGATATTACAGATAAAGATTCTGCAGCAATTGCACTACTTGAAAATTTGCAACGTGAAGACCTAAATTTTTTTGAAGAAGCTATGGCTTATTATAATCTTATTCAAGATCATTCTTATACACAAGAACGTTTAGCACAAATGATAGGAAAAAAACAGTCAACAATTGCAAATAAATTAAGACTACTTAAGTTGGATAAGGAAATAACAAATATATTGGTGGAAAATAGGCTTACGGAAAGGCACGCTAGAGCGTTGCTAAGATTAACTGATGTGAATATCCAAAAGAAAGTACTTAAAATCATAGTTGATAAATCGCTTAATGTTAAAAATTCAGAAGAACTTATTGAAAAAGAATTATTGAAGTTATGTAGAGATGAAGTAGCTACTAATGGAAAGAAAAAGATAAAAGGAATTTTTGCACCTAGAGTATACATAAATACAATCAAACAAGTCTTTGATAAATATGGTATAAATGCAGAGTATAAATCTAAAGAATTAGAAGATAGTATAGAAGTAATAATAAGAATACCTAAAAAATAAATAAAAAAAAACAGAATGTTTCACGTGAAACATTC
>DHIM01000080.1:4520-5177 GCA_002403785.1 Clostridium sp. UBA4746 | reverse complement strand
AATAAATTACTAATCTTTTTAAGATTAAACGCTTTTATTAAAAAGACAAGAGCCTCCATTTTTGACAATAAATTTCAAGTAACAATTACACTATTTTAATATATCTTATATCAAAAGGAGATTTTATATGGATGAGAAAAGGTTATTTCAAAATATATGTAAATTGAGCAATAAACAAATTGCAAGGAAATATCCATTCCTAGGTGAGGGTATATCTAGAGAGGTATACTCCATTAATGAGGATTATGTAATTAAGGTAGCAAAGATTGATGATGGCAGTTATCAAAACAGAGTAGAAAATCATGTTTATACCCATGCTACCAAAGATTTGGTTAAATACCTGTGCCCAATAGTCTGGTTTGAACCTAATAGAATCATAATGAAAAGAGCAATTCCACTTTCTAGTTTAATTAAAGACCAATATATAGATCTTAAAACAATCCGCCCAGAAAAAGAATCCTACACTGATTTAAACAAATTAATAAATAATTTTATACTTTTACCTGATGATATCATTTCTACAAGCTCTTGGGGAATTTACAATAATGAAAAAGTATTGATTGATTACGGTTGCACTACCTATTTAGGTGATGCTTTTTATACTTTTTTCTATAAATGGTAAAAGACTAAAAACACTAATAAACATCTGAAAATTCT
>DHIM01000080.1:0-4351 GCA_002403785.1 Clostridium sp. UBA4746 | reverse complement strand
CTAATAAACATCTGAAAATTCTATTAGAATTTTTTCCTTCCCATTTCTTATTGTATTATTAAATTTCATATTTTCTTGAAGTACCTTTTTCGAAGGAAGTTTAACTGTAAACTTACTTCCTACCCCAAGTTCACTTTCAACATTTATACTACCACCAGCTAATTCTACAATTGACTTAACTAAACTTAATCCAACACCTGTACCTTCTGCATTTCGTGATAGCGATTTGTCTACCTGGTTGTATTTATCAAATATCGTATGCAGATACTTTCTTTCAATTCCAATACCATTATCTTCTACAGAAATTTCAATAAATTCAATCTTGTATTTAATATTTACAAATATTTCGCCACCTTCATTTGAAAATTTTATTGCATTTGATATAAGATTTAATACTATTTTATCTAACTTTTCTGGGTCACAAGCGATAATTTTTTCTTCTATATCCGTATCAAAAATAATATTCAATCCTTTACTTTCAGTAAATTCATTTACAGCCATCACCATGTCTTCTACAAGTTCCACTACATTGTTATTTGATAAGTTTAATTCAAAGATTCCAGATTCAATTTTTGATAAATCAATTATATTATTAATAAGTTTAGATAATCTATATGAATTTCGCTTAATTGAGTCTATATGTTTAATGGTTGAATTTTTCTTTTCATCTAATAGACCACTATCACAATACACATCTAATAACTGAGCTGCTGCCAATATAACATTTAGTGGTGTTTTAAGTTCATGGGATAAATTGGCAATATATTCTTCTTGACAAGTAAGTATTTTTTGTAAATCTTCATTTATTTCATTTTTTTTCTTAATCTCTTCATGCATATTACTCCAAATATAACTGAATAATATAAAATTACATAAAATAAGTATAGTACCTAAAGAAATTAATAAATATTTATGAATTGTTTGAGTATTAGCAACTTTGTTACGTGAATTAGTTATATTTAACTCAATATCATTTAGTATTATATTATCGGTCACCCTAAATTCATCAACTAAACTTTTGCCTTTATTTAAATTTAATTTCGCCTCATATGATTTGCCATTAGCGACTAATGATATTTGTTGTTGAAAAAATTTTTCAATAGATATCATCTGCTGATTAAGTCGCTTAGTGGTACCAATGCTTATTCCTGTTTCTTTCAAATTATTCAAAGAATCATTATAGCCTTGCAAACCTTTACTTCCCAAATAATATGATTCCAAGAAAACTTGGTTTTCTGAAATAATATAAGCACGTATTCCTGTTTCTTGATTAATTAATGATGTTAAAATCTCCAATGAAAGCATCCTTGCTGGAAGTATTTTCTGCGTAATAAAATCAGATTCTTCACGTACTTTATCCATGCTATAAATACTAAATAATATTATAATTAATGATAAACAAGCAATTGAAAAACATCCCAACATTACAGCTTGTCTACTCCTATTTTTGCTCTTACCCATAATAATTATCCTCTCTTCTCAAAAATACTTTCACTGCGTTCATTAATTTAGAATCAATAATTTCAGTAAATATATAATATATTATTTTTCTTGTTTTACGTATTATTACAATATATTATATTCTCTTATAGAAGTTTACCACAATATGTTACATTTTAGTATGTTTTTGTTTCGCATAACATATTTAAATGGTTCAATTAATACATTCTATCATAGTAACTTTGCTAAATATTTTGCGATTCACACGCTCTAAAAAGCACTAATCTATTCTACAATAAAATCAAGTTAATGATGTATTTTTCTTCAATAAAAAAATCGAAGGCACAATCGATAGCTATTTTAATCTATATTAACCCAACATCCGCTGTGATGATGGCTTCAATATTTTTAGGAGAACCTATAACCTTAGTGAAAATAATTGGAGGAATACTTATCTTAGGTTCTACATTTTTAAGTGAAAAATTTGGGGAAACTAAATTAAAACATTAAATTTAGTTAATTAGAGGTGGCCCACATCGTAAGGTGTGGGCTATTTGAGATTAATTCCCTTACCATTTTTCATACATATTGTTGTAATAATTTTGGTACTCATCGGTCGTAATGTTTTTCATCCACTCTTTATTATCTAAATTCCATTTTATTGTATTTTTTATTCCTACTTCAAAGGTAGTTTCCGGATGCCAACCTAGTTCATCTTTTATCTTAGTTGGATCTATTCCGTATCTTTTGTCATGACCTTTTCTGTCTTCAACGTAAGTTATTAGTTTTTCTGTTATTTCTTTGTCTAAGTTTTTGTTCAAATAATTTATAATAGTTTTAACTATTTGCATATTAGTTCTTTCGTTGTGTCCACCTATATTATAAATCTCCCCTACTTTCCCACTATTTATAATCATATCTAATGCTTTACAGTGATCTTCTACATATAACCAATCTCTTATATTCATTCCGTTACCGTATATTGGTAGATTTTTATGATTTAAACAATTATTTATTAGTAATGGTATTAATTTTTCTGGAAATTGGTAGGGTCCATAATTGTTTGAACATCTAGTTGTATTTACAGGCATTTTATAGGTATCAAAATAAGCTTTCACCATTAAATCTGCACCTGTTTTACTTGAAGAATATGGACTATGTGGATCTAATGGTGTAGTTTCAAGAAAATAACCGGTTTCACCGAGTGATCCATATACTTCATCCGTAGATACTTGTATAAACTTCTTCCCTTGCTTAAAGCCACATTGTACTTCCCATGCATTCTTAGCTACATTTAAAAGATTTACTGTACCTAAAACATTTGTCTTAACGAAAATTTCGGGTTCTCTTATACTTCTATCCACATGTGATTCTGCCGCAAAGTTCACAACAAAATCAATGTCATTTTTTAAAAACAATTTTTCTACTAACTCTTTATCACATATATCTCCTTTAATAAAAGTATAGTTTGGACTATTTTCTACATCTTTTAAATTTTCTAAATTTCCTGCATAAGTTAATTTATCTAAATTTATAATTTTTATCTCTGAATATTTATTTAACATGTGATGAACAAAATTTGAACCTATAAATCCAGCCCCACCTGTTACTAAATATATTTTCATATATAATTACTCCCCCTCAGATATTAAAACCTCATTAGCAACCTTCATTAAATACCTACCATATTCTACTTTCATATAAGGTTCTGCTAACTTTAAAAGTTGCTCTCTATTTATAAATCCATTTCTATAAGCTATCTCTTCTATACAAGCTAAATATAAACCTTGTCTTGTTTGAATAGCTTCTACAAAATTAGCTGCATCTAAAAGACTTTTGTGAGTTCCTGTGTCAAGCCATGCAAATCCTCTTCCCAGAAGCTCTACTTTTAAATTTTCTCTTATTAAATATTCATTATTTACTGCGGTTATTTCTAATTCACCTCTAGCAGATGGTTTAATGTTTTTAGCGATATCAACTACGTTATTATCATAGAAATACAACCCTGGAACAGCATAACTCGATTTTGGTTTTTCTGGTTTTTCTTCAATTGATACTACATTGTTATTTTTATCAAATTCAACAATACCAAATTCAGTTGGATTGCTTACCTGGTATCCAAAAATAGTAGCTCCTTCTTCTCTATCTGCTACTTTTTTTAGTATCTCTGTAAAACCATAACCGTAGAAAATGTTATCTCCTAAAACTAATGCTACTTTATCCTCACCTATAAACTCTTCTCCAATAATAAATGCATCTGCAAGTCCTCTTGGGTATTCTTGAACAGCATACCGTAATTTTAGGCCTAAATCACTTTTATCACCTAGTAATTCTTCAAAAGTAACTATATCTCTAGGTGTTGAAATAATTAATATTTCTTTTATGCCTGCAAGCATTAATACGGATAATGGATAATATATCATTGGCTTATCGTATACTGGGAGTATTTGTTTTGATATTGCCTTTGTTACTGGATATAGTCTTGTTCCGGAACCACCAGCTAAAATAATGCCTTTCATTTTTGCCTCCTTATAAACTTTAGGTTTTGCTCTATAATTCATTCATATTTTAACTTCTAATAATTATTCACTTTGATATAATTAATCACTTTGATATACTTATCATTTTTTACTATTAATGTTGTTATTATTTTAAATGTGAGAAATATCTATAAGTATAATATTTCACTTATAAGAAATTGTTCACATCTACAAAAAATTACAATTATCTACACAATAAAAAATAAAATATGCTAGATTCTGTTTACTTAAATCCACGATGCTCCATATTATTAAAGTTTTCAAATTAAAATATTCAGAAAGTACAATATTGGTGCCATATATATATTAAACAAAGATTGTAGAATTTTTAATCAAATTAGCATATTATATTACGAAATACGACAGTAAAT